>JBKBSS010000141.1:0-5237 GCA_046291385.1 Emticicia sp.
TTTTTGAGCCATTATGCCAATAATTACGTAGAGATAGATTTGAAACTCGACGAAGCAAAAAAAGAAGAAAAAGCCCTAAATGAAACCTTTCAAGACCTTAACACTAAACTGGCTTCGGCCGATGTTTTACTAAACAATGCGATTGCTAAAATAGTGACTTTCAATGAGCAAATTTCGACCATAAAAGTAAAAATAGAAGAAAAGAAAGAAGCCTTAAAGCTTGAAAAAGTAGGAGGGAACACCGACATTATTGATGCCCAAATAAAAGCAATTGAAACGCAACAAAATGCTTTAAACGGAATAGAAAATAAGTCTGAAAAACTAAAAGATTTACAAAGTTTGTATCGCCTTTGTTCGGCTACAAAAATTTTGCAAAATGATTATAATTTATTGATTATCAAAATAAAAGAGTTGTATAGTGGAGCAAGTTTCGAGAAGGAATACAACGATATTCAGACTTGGTTTGTGAAGACCCAAGCCAATATTCAATCTTCTACAAAAATCAGTATAGACCTTAAAGAAGAACTTTTACCTAAACAAAAGGCATTTGAAACGGATAAAATTTCGCTCGAAAATCAAGTGAAATCAGTGGGGTTTGAAGATTTGAAAAATTGTCAAACTGCCATTTTGAGTAGTGAAAATGCGAAGGCATTACGAGACAAAAAACAAGCCTTACTTCTGGCGATTCAAACCCTGGTTGAGCAAATAAAAGACCATCAATGTGAATTGGATAAATTGCAAGAAAAAGATGACAAAAATATAGACTTAGAGGCTTTACTCACGCAACAACTCGACACAAACTCTAAGCAAGAAACGACAAGAAAAGAACAAGTAGAAATATCGGTAAGTTTAGCAACTCAAACCCAAACCAAAGCAGTAATTGAGAAATTACGGGCTACACTACAAAACTTAGAAAAAGACAATTTGAAGTGGGAGTTATTGGATAAATATATCGGAAACGCTGACGGCAAAAAATTTGCAACTTTCGCCCAAGGATTGACACTTTCGAGATTAATGGCTTTGGCAAATCGCCGCCTGACGGATTTATCAGATAGATATTTGCTCGATAAACCAAGCGAACAAGACGAAGACGAACTAATGATTGTTGACCAATACATGGGCAACGAACGCCGCTCGGTAAAAACCCTTTCGGGTGGCGAAACCTTTATGATAAGTTTGTCGCTGGCACTGGCTTTATCAGATTTAGCTTCAAAAAATATCAAACTTGATAGCTTATTTATTGACGAAGGCTTCGGCACGCTCGACCCCGAAACGCTCGATTTGGCACTCAATACGCTCGAAAAATTGCAGCAAGAAGCCCAAAAAAATATCGGAATCATCTCGCACGTAGAGTCGATTAAAGAGAGAATTGCCACCCAAATTCGTCTCGAACGTAATAATCGAGGCTTTAGCCAAATCATTATCCAGTAAAACAAGTTTGTAACTTGTTGTTATCGAGAATAAAGCTCTTTAAAAAAACAAAATGTGGCACACCTGTTTTTAAGATGTGCCACATTTCTAATATCTAATTGAGTATTGAGATGAAAACAATTGATATTTTTGATTTGTTTAACTTGCTGATAGACAATGCTTTACATAATTAAATATTCAGCATTCATCATTACTTAAATTGCTCTATTCACGGCTCTCACCACTTCAGGAACGGAAATAAGTCCCGTATGTCGCCATAATTGTTTGCTTTTTTGAAACAAAATCAAGGTTGGCACGGCATCAATCGCATATTTTTTTCGGAGGGCAGGATTTTTATCGACGTCGATTTTCATTATCGTAATATCTTCGTCGAGTTCTTCAACCAACTGATTGAGCATTGCATCTATTTTTCGGCATGGTTTGCACCATTCGGCTGTGAAATCTATTAAAACGGGTTCGTCCGAACCTACTAATTCTTCAAAAGTACCAGTCATTGCATTAATTTGTTTTACTGAATTTATACTACGTTTTTTCTTGGGTTTTGGTTCTATGCGTGCATCATAAATGATGGATAAAGCCATTTTGCCCACTAATTTAAGGAAATTTCTGCCTACCTTTGACCAAATATTTAGAGAAAAATAGTAGAAATGAGACAGCAAGATAGGAAATTTAAGCCGAAAACCGATAAACCAGCAAAAGCAGATACTACCCAATTTAAAGTTACGGAAGAAACTGAACTTTTAGTATTTATATTGGCTAAAATTACGGGTAAAAGCCGAAATGATGTAAAGGCTTTGTTGCGAGACAAACAAATATACGTTGATGGTCAGCCAGTTACGCAATTTAACCATCCATTAAAGCCCGAACAAGTAGTTGAGGTAAAATGGAAAAAAGCTCCCGAAGAGCAAAAATATCGTGGATTAAGCATTGTTTTTGAAGACCAATATTTGATAGTTATCGAAAAACAAGCGGGCGTGCTTTCTATCGCCACCGAAAAACAAAAAGACAATACGGCATATAGCACTTTGAGTGACCACGTAAAAAGACAAGACCCAAGAAATCGAATCTTTGTGGTGCATCGCCTCGACCGAGAAACGTCGGGTTTGATGATGTTTGCCAAGAGCGAAAAAATACAAAAACTTTTGCAAGAATCATGGAATGCCACCATCGAAGAACGTACTTATTTGGCGGTCGTTGAAGGCTATGTCGAGAAAAAACAAGATACCATTACTTCATATTTGGTTGAAAGTAAGGCTTTGATTGTTTATTCGAGCAAAAATCCTGATGTTGGGCAGGAAGCCATTACACATTATGAAGTTTTAAGAAGTAATAAAAACTTTTCGTTGCTGAAAGTAAACCTCGAAACTGGTCGCAAAAATCAGATTAGGGTTCACGCCAAAGACATTGGGCATTCGGTTGTGGGTGACGAAAAATATGGTGCAAAATCTGACCCCATCAAACGTCTCGGACTTCATGCGTGGGTGCTGGCATTTAAACATCCGATTTCGGGAAAAGACCTGCGTTTTGAAACCGAAATGCCTTCAAAATTTATCAATTTATTTATGTAATCTTTTTTTCTTGACGAATCATCTGTGTTTTTGGTCTGCTAAAAATACGGAATTGACGTTTTCTGTGCTTTAGTATGTAATTTCAGTTATTTCTATGTTTATATTTGTATAAATACATCTCAAAACTATACTCAATACGCCAATTTCATGAGAAAAACTCTATTCTTATGCTTCTTGTTTTTTTCGTTTTTGGCATCGGCACAACAAAAAATCTCAATCAAAGGCAGCATTATTGACGAAGGAAATCAAATCCTGCCTTTTGCTACCGTCAGTATTTTAAATCCGAAAGATTCGAGCAATGTCAGCAATCAATTATCGAAAGAAGATGGTAGTTTTGAGTTTCTGAATTTACTCCCTAAAAGTTATCTTTTAAAGGTTTCGGTGGTTGGTTATACACCTGCTTTTCAAACAATAACTTTTGAAAATCAAGAAACGATTGATGTCGGCAAAGTAACGGTCAGAAGTGCTGATAATATTTTGAATGAAGTAGTCGTAAAAGGAAACAAAGAGCCAGTTGCCGTAAAAAAAGATACGCTCGAATTTGATGCGGGCGTACTAAAACCTCAACAAAACGATAATCTCGAAGATTTATTGAGAAAAGTTCCAGCCCTCGAAATTGACGAAAATGGGGGTGTAAAAACCCAGAATAAAGTCATCAAAAAAATCTACATTGATGGAAAAGAGTTTTTTGGAAACGACCCACAATTGGCACTCAAAAACCTACCCGCCGAGTCGATAGACAAGATTCAGGTGGTAGAAAAAAAGACCGAACAAGCCGAATTTTCGGGCGTTGACGATGGCGAACGAGAAATGGTAATCAACGTTACGCTCAAAAATACCCACAAAAAAGGCACAATGGGCTTTGCTTCGGTGGCTGGAGTTCCACCAGTGGGAAATTCTGACGGTTATTATAATGCCAAAACTTCAATCAATCGTTTTAGTCCGAGTCAGCAGTTTTCGGTCATTGGCTTGTTCAATAACCTTAATCAGCAGGGTTTTACGCCACAAGATGCGGCCAATTTTTCGAGTTTGAATGCACAGTCGAATCGTGGTGGTGGGGGAGGTGGTGGCTCTGCCAATGTCAATTTACCAATCGTTGTTGGCAAACGTCCAGGAATCATTTCTACCGAAGGAGCGGGCTTCAATTATAATAATCAATACGCCAAAAAATCTTCGTTACAAAGCAGTTATTTCTTCAATGTAAGCCATACCGATTTGGTCAGAAACTTGTTCAGACAAAGTTTTTTACCTGCAAAAACTATCAATACTGACCAGAATGTCAAACAAAATCGTGATAATCTCAATCATCGACTCAATGCGACTTTGACTCATCAGTTTAATGAGCGAAATCTTCTGAAATTTACGACTGCTCTAAACAGCGTCGAAGGTGATGCCATGACGAATAGCCTTTCAAAAATCAGTACACTAACGGCGGGCGATACCGTAGAAAATAATTCAAATCGTAATGTTCGGAATCATTCGCAGGGCGTGAGTTTCAATAATAATCTTTTATTGCGTCATCGTTTTTCTTTGCCCCGCCGAACCGTAAGTTTGAATGCTGTTTTTAATCTAAATCAAGATAAAAACAACGATTCGACCAATACTTTGAACCAAAATCAAGTAAACGGAGCAATCGTTGAGCGAATTATTAAGCAGGAAAATAACCGCCAAACCACGCAACAAAACCAACGAATTCAGCTTGCGTTTACCGAGCCTTTGGCCAAAAATATGACGCTCGAAGGAAATTATGCCTATCAACAAAATGTAAATCGCTCAAACTTTGATGTCTGGGATATTGTGAATAATAATTTGGTGCAGAATCTTACTTCGAGCAATGCGTATAGTAGCAATTTTAATTTTCAACAGGCTGGTTTTAAGGTCAATAGCGAAACCAAAGAGAAGACATTTATGGTGGGTGTTTTTTTCCAGAAATCAGTTTTGCAAAGTGTCGTGAAGCGTACAAGCGATAATGTTTTGGAACGTTCGTTTCAGAATATTTTGCCTTCGTTGAGGTATTCTTTTAGAAAAAATACTGCCAAAAGTACTGATAAAAGTAGCAAGCAAAACAATAAAAATAATAACATTACGCTCGAATACAATACCGCAGTCAATGAGCCATCGGTGCGAGATTTACAGCCGATTACGGTCAATAATAATCCGCAAAATATCACACTCGGAAATCCTGATTTAAAACCCGAATATGTGCATAGATTAATTATCAATGAGAATATTTTTAAT
>JBKBSS010000141.1:5333-8172 GCA_046291385.1 Emticicia sp.
AATGGAAATTTGAACTATACTCAAAATGCCATTGGATACGCCCAAACGATTAGCGAAACGCTCGTTCGGACTACTCAGCCAGTCAATTTGCCGTACCGTTGGAATGCCAATTTTGGGTTTTATTATAATTTTTCGGTGGGTAAACAAAAGAATAAGCTACGTTTTTCGCTTAGTCCACGATACTTGGTTTCGCAGGGCAATAATATGGTCAATGGCGTAAATAACCTTAATACACAAAACCAATACCGTGGCGATTTCAAGATTACCTATTTGACTGATAAAATCAATTTCGTTTTCAATACCAACTATCAGAAATCGTTTGTTGATTATTCGGTCAATAAAGAATTTAATCAAACGTTTTCGGTCTTTAAAAACATCACCGATTTCCGATGGAAAATCACCAAAGAATTTACCATCGCTACCGATTTTGATTATACTTATTACCAAAGTTCAAGATTATCAAGTAATCTCAAACCAATTCCGATTCTCAATGTGGCGGTCAAGCATCTTTTCTTGAAAAATAACCGAGGCGAATTAATGCTTTCGGTGCAAGATGTTTTCAAACGCAATGTTTATCTTTCGCAACGCTCCGACGAAAACTTCTTTGAAATTGACCGTTCAAATGCCATTAGTCGGTATTTTCTGCTAACTTTTACGTACAGCGTAAAAAATCAAGGCGGTAGAAAAAATAACTAAACCTCCTGAAGTAAAGTAGTAAACTCAACGAGTTTTCCTCTGAAAAGCATTTGGTATCTCTCCGAAATTCGTTCATGGTGTTGCATTTCAAACTGCATAAAATCTTCCATACTTTTGAAATGAAGTTGAAACGCATACGTTCGGTCTTCGTTTTCTTTTTCGTTCAAAAGTTTCATTACCTTAATTTCCTTCGGAAGTTTAGTTTCTAAGGCAAGTGGTATGAAATTTGTTTTCATCCATTTAAGCCATTGTTCACTGATGCGACTTTCGATATTAAATGTGATATTAAATATTAGCATAATTATATTTTTTGTGAAACTTAACTTTACAACTGGAATAATTTAATTTTTCTATAGACTGTTGGCCATCGACTGCGGACTTCTACTGGCAAAGTTCGCAAAGATTTTTGGTCTTGTGTCGTCTTAAATTAATTTTCTTTGCGTTCTTTGTAGTTTAGTAACACAATTTTTCAAATTGTGATTCAATAGTTATTGTCGTCTGTGGAGACACAGACAGTGGCACTTAAAAAACAAAAACTTTTACATATTTATTTTCAAATCAATGTTCAAAAAATACATCCCTCATCTCATTGCAGTTGTTGGTTTTGTGGTTGTTAGCTTTATTTATGCTTCACCACTTTTGCAAGGTAAAAGATTGGCCATGCACGATACCCAAATGGCAGCCGCATCGGCAAAAGAAATAAACGATTTTCATAAACAAACGGGCGAATGGGCTTGGTGGACAAACTCGATGTTTGGTGGTATGCCTGCCTACATGGTTGCGGGCGATTACGAAAATAGCCTTTCGACCAAAATTGGTTCGTTTTTTATCAACCTTATTCCATCGCCAGCCAATGTGCTGATATTGTTGATGTTGGGCTTTTTTGTGTTGATGCGAGTGCTAAAGGTCAATAATTGGCTCGGTTTTTTTGGTTCGATAGCCTACGCTCTCAATACTTATAATCTACTCTTTCTCGAAGCTGGACACATTTCTAAAATCATCGCTATTGCTTTTGCACCAGCGGTTTTGGCTTCGTTTATTGCGGTTTTTAGAGGAAGATATGTGATTGGAATTGCCATGACGACTTTTTTTATGGCAATGGAAATATACGCCAATCACCCACAAATTACTTATTATTTATTCTTTTTACTCGGGATTTACGTGCTTTTTGAAAGTTATTTGCATGTGAAAAAAGGAAATTTTTCGGGACTTCTGAAAGCATACGCCGTTGTGCTGATTGGCTCGGCAATCGGACTCGGCACGCACAGTATGCACCTTTGGAATAACTTTGTTTACTCGAAAGAAACTACTCGTGGAAAGTCAGAGCTGACCCTCGGAAATCTCAATCAATCGGCTGATGGTTTGGGTCGTGATTATGCTTTTTCGTACAGTCCAGGTCAAATCGAAACCTTGACTTTACTTGCTCCGAACTTCGTAGGTGGGGCGTCGGCAGGAAATTTAGGAGAAAAGTCAGAAACATATAAAATGTTGATTGATAAAGGCGTTGATGCTTCAACTGCGACACAATTTAGTTCAAACCTACCGCTTTATTTTGGGCCACAATCGTACGTTTCAGGGCCAAATTATTCAGGAATTATTATTATATTTTTGTTTATTTTTGGGCTAATTCTTATTCGAGATGGCTTGCGTTATGTACTAATTTTGACTTCAATTTTATACTTATTTATTTCGTGGGGAAGTAGTTTTAGCGGCTTTAACTTCTTCATGTTTGATTATTTTCCGTACTACAATAAGTTTAGAGATAGCAAAATGATTGTTACGCTCATGCACTTGTGTTTTGTGTTGGGTGCGATGTTGGGCGTCAATAAAATCATTGCCGATAAATTGAGTTTCAACGACCTTAAAAAGCCTTTGATGTATAGTTTGGGAAGTTTATTGTTGTTGATTTTGGTAGGATATTTCTCGCTTGATTTTCAATCTGCTCGTGATGCCGATATGCTCAAAAGCATGGCTCAATCAAACGGACAGGAGTTTGCCAATGCGTTTTCTGTGTCACTTATTGCCGACCGCCAGTCGGTAGTTACAGGAGATTTGTTGCGTTCAATTTTCTTATTGCTTGCGTCAGCGGGTTTGATTTGGGCTTTCAGCACCCAAAAAATAAAATCAACGGTTTTTGTAGCCA
>JBKBSS010000142.1:0-4809 GCA_046291385.1 Emticicia sp.
ATAACCATTTCTTCCATTTCGGCAACAGTTGCCTCTGTCAATCGAGGAGAATATTGTGTATCAAAAGCAGGATTAGGCATGATGACTCAGCTTTTTGCGGCAAGGCTTGGCGAGTTTAATATTCCTGTTTACGAAGTAAGACCTGGTGTAATAAAAACCGACATGACCGAAGGCGTAACGGCTAAATATGATAAACTCATTGCCGATGGACTGACGGTTCAAAACCGCTGGGGTTTTCCCGATGATATTGGAAAAGCAGTTGCGGCCATCGCCAAAGGAGATTTCCCTTATTCAACGGGGCAAGTTTTTATGATTGATGGCGGTTTGACGATTGCAAGACTTTGAAAAATAGTCCACGGTCAACAGTGATTGATAACGAATAGATTTTTTGATTAAATATTTACACCCAGTGAAACGAACTGTCATCAACATACTATTGCTATTTTTCTTTGCAAATCTGAGCGTTTTTGCCAAGAAAGAAGTTTTTTCTCAATCCATAGATTCGCTTTCAATTGCTAAAGGTCAGGTTTTATTTACTCAAAACTGTACGAGTTGTCATCAAATCAAAACTGATGGCATTGGACCGAAATTATCGGGCATTACGAGTATTACTTCGCCAGCTTGGGTAAAGAAATTTATTAAAAATTCGCAAGATGTAATAGCGGCGGGCGATGAACGAGCCACGCAAGTTTTTCTGAAATACAAAAAGGCAATCATGCCGTCGTACAGCCATTTGCAGGAAGCCGAACTTGATGCAATTGTTGATTATTTGGCTACGACAAAGCCAATAAAAAATAATTTCAAAAAAAATTATGGAGAAGGACTCAAAAATCCGATTCCTGAGCTAATTGAGGTTTCAAATCTTGTCGTTGATGTAAAACAATTTACGCAATTTCCAGTATCGAGCGAGGGTGGAAAATATCCGCTTACTCGAATCACAAAACTTGCTCCTCAGCCAATTACAGGGCAAGTTTTTGTGAATGATTTAAGAGGGAAATTGTATAAAATGGAAGGCGAAACGCCAGTTGTTTACATGGATTTTGCTCAATTAATGCCAAATTTCATTCATCAACCAGGTTTGGCTTCGGGTTTAGGCAGTTTTGCTTTTCACCCAGATTTTCTGAATAATGGTTTGCTTTATACAACTCACAGCGAAAAAACAGGTTCGGCAAAAGCCGATTTTGCTTACGCTGATTCAATAAAAGTTTCGCTGCAATGGGTACTTACCGAATGGAAAATTAATAATCCTGCTTCGGGAATTTTCTCGGGAAAACCTCGTGAAATGATGCGAGTAAATGTGGTTTCGGTCATTCATGGTGTACAGGAAATTGTCTTTAATCCAATGGCAAAAAAAGGCGATACTGATTACGGACTTTTATACATCGGAATTGGTGATGGCGGAGCAGCAGAAAACGGTTATTCTTTCTTGACTAACAAAGAAGAACAAATTTGGGGTAAAATCTTACGAATCGACCCATCGGGCAGAAATAGTAAAAATGGCAAATATGGTATTCCAGCCAACAATCCGTATGTAAAATCGGCTAATAAAAAGGCTTTGAAAGAAATATTTGCGAGCGGTTTCCGAAATCCGCATCGAATCATGTGGACGAGCAAAGGCGATATGCTTACCGTAAATATTGGTCATGTAAATATTGAATCTTTATACAAAATCGAAGCAGGCCGAAACTACGGCTGGCCGATTCGAGAAGGAAAATTTATGATTCACGCCGATGGCGATATGAATCAAGTTTATCCTTTGCCCGCCAATGACAAAACTTATAATGTGACTTATCCCGTTGCGACTTTCGACCACGACGAAGCCAAAGCAATCACGGGCGGTTATGAATATACTGGCACTTTGATTCCAGCACTAAAAGGCAAATATTTATTCGGAGATATTCCGACGGGAAGATTATTTTATTTGAATGCCGCAGACCTCAAACAAGGGCAATCAGCAAAAATAAAGGAGTGGAAACTCTCACTCAATGGCAAGCCCGAAACCCTCAGAAATTTGTGCGGCAATGATAGAATTGACTTGCATTTCGGCATTGATGCTCAAGGCGAAATGTACATAATAACCAAAGCCGATGGCAAAGTTTATCAGATTATTGGGGCTAAGGAGTAGCACAAGTTTTCAACTTGTGTAAGTATAAATAATCCATAGCAGGCAATTTTACAACATTCACAGTAAACGAACACGTTAGAAACTTGTTCCACAATAATTTCTATTCAACCTTAAACTATTCAGCAAACAATGAAAAAATTTACTCGCCGAGATATTCTCAAGGCAACAGTTCCGAGTTCGCTTGCCATGATGGCCATTCCGACCATCATTCCATCTACTGCTTTTGGTGCAAACGACCGAATGCGAGTGGCAGTAATTGGTATCAATGGTCGAGGAAAAAACCATATCAAAGGCTTTATGGCACAAGATAATGTAGAAGTTGCCACCCTCTGCGATGTAGATAATGTTGTGCTGAAAGCTGGTGCAAAAGCTTTTGAAGAAAAATACAGCAAAAAAGTAAACATCGAAGAGGATTTACGAAAAGTTTACGAAGATAAAAGCATTGATGCCGTGAGCATTGCCACGCCCAATCACTGGCACGCTTTGGCGGCTATTTGGGCGTGCCAAGCGGGGAAAGATGTATATGTTGAAAAACCTGCTTGTCATAATTTATTTGAAGGTCGAAAATTGGTTGAAGCTGCCACAAAATACAACCGAATTGTGCAGCACGGTGTGCAGTTACGTAGCTCAGTAGCGATACAAGAAGCGATTAAACATTTGCGAGAAGGACTCATCGGAAAAGTTTACATGGCTCGTGGAACGGTCTATAAGTGGCGACCAGATATTGGAAATCTTGGAAAATCGCCCGTTCCCGAAGGTTTGAACTGGGATTTGTGGCAGGGGCCAGCCCAAGCCCGTGATTTTAGCAAAAACTATGTGCATTATAATTGGCATTGGTTTTGGGACTATGGCAATGGCGATGTTGGCAATCAGGGCATTCACGAAACTGACCTTTGTATGTGGGGTTTGGATGTAGGTTTGCCCGAAACCATCACGGCCGCAGGTGGAAAATACCTTTGGAACGACTGCAAAGAAACACCCGAAGTTTTAAGCACGACCTACAATTACCCAAAACAAGGAAAAGTGATTCAGATGGAAGTGCGTCCGTGGATGACCAATAAAGAAGATGGCGTAGAAGTTGGCAATATTTTCTACGGTGATAAAGGCTATATGGTCATTAACGGTTACACCGATTATAAAACTTATTTAGGCAAAAATCGTGAGCCTGGCCCCGCTCGTAACGCAGGTGGCGACCACTACAAAAACTTCATTGATGCCGTGCGAGCAAAAGATAAATCTATGTTAAACGGCCCAGTCGAAACGGCACATTTGGCGGCCAGTATTGCTCATTTGGGCAATATTTCTTATCGTTTGGGTAGAACGCTGCACTTCGACCCAAGCAAAGAAACATTTGTTGGCGATAAAGAAGCAAATGCTATGCTTACTCGCAAATATCGCAGCCCTTATGTTGTGCCTGATAAAGTTTGATGTACGATATAATTCATATAAAAAGGCTAACAAAATTGAGTTTTGTTAGCCTTTTTATATGCCTTTTCTACGATAACTGACAAGTTGAAAACTTGTCCTACAATTATATCGTATAATTCTTTACGGTATCAATAAAACATTTTACTTTATCGGGGTCAGTGTCGGGATACACACCGTGACCGAGATTAGCAATATATTTTTGTCCACCGAAGTTTTTAATCATTTTTTTTGTGTGTTTTTCGATGTCTTTAAACGAGCCATACAACACACACGGGTCAAGATTTCCTTGCAAAGTTTTATGCGGAATCATGCGGCGAGATTCGCTAATATCCATGTTCCAATCTAAGCCAATTACCTCACATTTCAAATTCGACATTTCTTTTCTTGCAAAAAATGCACCTTTAGCAAATACCGTTACTGGTACTTCGTTGATGGCATCACAGATTTGGGCAATGTACGGCAACGAAAATTTACGGTATTGTTCGGGCGAAAGGATTCCCGCCCAAGAATCAAAAATCTGTACTAAATCAGCACCGTGTTTGGCCTGGGCTTTCAAGTACGCTATTGTGGTATCGGTAATTTTTTGAAGCAATAAATGGGCTAATTCTGGGTCAGAATAAAGCATTTTTTTAGCTACTGAAAAGGTTTTTGAACCTTTTCCTTCTACCATATAGCAGAAAATAGTAAACGGAGCTCCCGCAAAACCCAGCAAAGGCACACGTCCGTTCAGTTCTTTTTTTACAATATCAATGGCTTTCAGCACATAAGACAATTCTTTTTCAGGATTGCTCACTCGCAAAGCGTCAATATCTTTTTTATTTTGAATAACCTTCGGAAAAATCGGGCCTTTGGTTTCTACCATTTCGTAAGGCAAACCCATTGCTTCTGGCACAACCAAAATATCCGAAAAAATAATTGCAGCATCAGTTCCCAAAATATCAACTGGCTGAAGCGTTACTTCGGCGGCCAATTCGGGAGTTGTTGCTAATTTTATAAAACTTCCTGCTTTTTCTCTTACAGCACGGTACTCAGGCAAGATACGTCCAGCTTGACGCATCATCCAGACAGGTACTCGCTCAACACGCTCGCCCTTGGCGGCACGTAATATTAAATCATTTTGTAATTTCATTCTACAAAGATACAATTCAGCCTATTTTATTGCTATAATTAGTTACGGAATTTTGCAGAAAACGGTTTTTGCACGATTAAAAAGATGTATAAAATGAGTATTATGAATTTTATATGACCACAAAAAA
>JBKBSS010000142.1:4909-8154 GCA_046291385.1 Emticicia sp.
TACCCTCTTCGGTATCATTCGATGCTACTGGAAACTGTGAACCATAGCCTTCGGGGGCTAAACGTTTGGCATCAATGCCCATCGCTACGAGTGCATTTACTACGCTCGTGGCACGGTTGGCCGAAAGTTTCTGGTTAGATGCTTCTTTGCCTACATTATCGGTATATCCAGCAATTTTTAGGTCAATTGGATATGCTTTCAAAATCTCAGCAATATTACGAACCTCATTCATTGAAGTTGAATCAATAACTGCACTACCTGTTTTAAATTTCAGATTACGGAAATTGAACCATGTAGTTTTATCAACTGGTTTAGATTTATCTTCAATAAAGCTAATCAATTCATTCTCAATACTTTTTTCACCGAAGTTCAACTCTACGCCCGTCGAAAGTGTTTTCTTTAATGAGCTAACAACATCAGTTGCGGCACTATCAACTGTTGCAATTGCTTCGGTTGTGGTATTTTCTACGGCTGATGTTTCCACATTTCGGCAGCTTTTCCAATAATACAAAGCACCTAATAATAAACCACCCAAAAGCAACCACGGCAACCATGAATTTGTTTTGTTGTTGGTTTCTGCTTCAAAAGTATTGGTTACAGTTGCTTTCTGATTTCCTAAGAAATCGCCTAAACCATCAACCTTCAAAACATTGCCAATTCCAGCAGGTAAAGCGGCCTTTACAGCATCTTTTTGGCTCATCAATAAACTTGCCAAGCCCGATGTACTCATGTTTTGAGAAGTTACTTGCTTTCCCAAAACATTCATCAAAATCGGAGCGGCTAAACTCAAAAGCGATGAAGCTGACCCAGTTTTAATACCTGATGCCTTTGAAATGAAACCACTTAAAGCATCAAGTTTATCACCGAATATATTTCCTAAAAAACCACTGCCCAACGATTCGAGAGTTGAAGTGCGTTTTGCATCATTTAATAGTCCACCGAGATTCTCAAGTACACTACCATCATATCCTCCTGTTTTAATCGTATTTACTAAATCAGATGCTCCTTGAGTTGTTGAAGCTTTTTGCATAACACCACCCAAAATAGCGGGCAATGCACTTCCAAGAGCCGAACTTGTATTTTCAGTTGACTCACCAAGAAAACTACCAATCTTTGAAACGATAGAGGAAGTTAGCTGTTCTTTAACTAAACCTAATAAATCCATTTTGATATTTTGTTTAAATTCCGTAGTACTATCTTTCAGACTGCTTTAAGCAAAAAAGTAACAAACTACGTAGAAAATATTAAAAAAAAAGCCCCAAATTGGGGCTTTCAATGATTTATTTAGATATAAACTAATATCAATCAAAAACTTTTTACAACATCTGAGATAATTTCGACACAATCCCACATCTGAGGCTCGGTCATGACCAATGGCGGAGCAAGGCGAATCTTATTGCCGTGCGTTGGTTTTGCCAAAAGTCCATTATCTTTAAATTTCATGCAAATATCCCAAGCTAAATCAGAATCTTCGTGCGAATCCACCACGATTGCGTTCAATAATCCACGTCCACGCACCTGCGTTACGATACCCGTACCATCGACCAATTTCTGCATTTCAGCACGGAAAATTTTACCCAAATAATCGGCATTTTCGGCAAGCTTTTCATCTTTCACAACCTCCAATGCTTCCATTGCTACGGCACAGGCGAGTGGATTTCCACCATAAGTTGAACCGTGTTCGCCAGGTTTAAGCGTCAGCATTATTTCATCATCAGCTAAAACTGCCGATACGGGTAAAACTCCACCCGAAAGAGCTTTTCCAAGAATAATAATATCGGGGCGAACATCTACATGATTGATAGCCAGCAGTTTACCCGTGCGAGCAATACCCGTCTGAATTTCATCAGCAATAAAAAGTACATTACTGGCTTTGCATAAACGGTAGGCTTCTCTTAAATACTCATCGTCAGGCACAACTACGCCCGCTTCGCCCTGAATCGGCTCAAAAATAAAACCAGCCACGTAAGGGTCATTGATGAGTGCTTCTTCGAGTGCTTCAATATTGTTATACGGAACTGTCTCGAAACCTGTCATGTATGGACCAAATTCTTTGCGAGCAGTTGGGTCATTTGATGCCGAAACTACCGAAAGCGTACGTCCGTGAAAATTTCCACCTGCAAAAATTATCTTGGCTTTATTTTCTGGAATTCCTTTTACTTGATAGCCCCATTTACGGCATAATTTCAGAGCAGTTTCTACGGCTTCAACACCCGTATTCATTGGCAAAACCCTATCATAACCAAAATAATTGGTAATATATTCTTCATAACGCCCCAAAATTGAACTATAAAAAGCCCTTGAAGTTAGCGTTAGTTTCTGCGATTGCTCAATCAAAGCATTGATGATTCGGGGATGACAATGCCCCTGATTAACAGCCGAATAGGCCGAAAGGAAATCATAATAACGTTTACCTTCAACATCCCAAACATAAACGCCTTCTCCACGGTCAAGAACGGCCGAAATTGGGTGGTAGTTATGAGCTCCGTAGCGTTCTTCGAGTTCGATTAGTTGTTCGCTGAGTGAAATATCTGTTAACATAGCTTTTTTATGTTGAATGTTTGATGTTGAATGTCGGTGTATTCACTGACAATAATTAGCTAATTTGTTTTTATACACAAAAATGTCAAAATGACTTGATATATTTTACAAATAAGTTATATTTACTTTTTAATTTATTTTTAACAAAATATTTATTTAAAAATAAACTATTTTAAATAACATTGACTGATGATAAATGAGAGTAATTTAGATGAATTTGATAAGAAAATCTTGGTTCAACTCGAAAAAGATGGTAGAAAGCCGTATTCCGAAATAGCCAAAAACCTCAATATATCGAATACGATGGTGCATCAACGGGTAACTCGGATGAAGAAAATCGGGATTCTGAAAGGTGCAGGAATTATTCTGGACGAACGAAAACTCGGCTACGAATGGAGTGCGTTTACGGGTTTGGTACTCAAAGAAGATTCTGACTCAAAAACAATCATCGAGGAGTTACGCAAAATTCCCGAAGTGACAGAATGTTATTATATTACGGGGCAATATACGCTTTACATAAGAATCGTGGCAAAATCTAACGAACACATGAGAAGTGTGCTTTATGACAAAATCGACCATATTTCAGGTATTTTGAAAACAGAATCCATGATTGATTTTGGGGCAGCTTTTAAGCGAAATGTGAGTGTAGAGTTGTAAACAGTCCACGGTCGGTAGTCGATAATCCACAGTTTTTTTGTATTTTT
>JBKBSS010000143.1:0-8088 GCA_046291385.1 Emticicia sp.
GTTTATAAAGAAAAATCCCTCAAAGTAATCTTTGAGGGATTTTTTCATTAAAAATACTTTTCTAAAAGTTTGTCGATACTTGTTTCTTTCTCGTTCAAAAAAATCGGATTGTGGAAATTGTGCAATTTATTGAGCAAATAAAATAGTTGGACTTTTTCCGTATCGCTTAGTTTTCCCGAAACAATTTTACTTACTTTTAGCATTCCATCAAACGATTTGAAAAGCTCTGCTTGCCCCAACGGTGTAATTTTCAAGCGTTTACTTCTTTTATCTTGTTCGTCGTCATGCTGTTCGAGTAATTGATTGCCGATAAGCCTTTTGATAATTTCCATGCCTGTATTTTTCTCATGGATATTTTTTTCAATGACTTGCGTTTTGGTCAAATTTCCATACTGCCAAACAGCCGCTAAATAGCCAAAATCATCCAAAGTTAAGATTGTAGATTCCTCTAAAGCTTTTTTGATATAGCTTTTGGCGTATCGGTACATAAAAGCCACCAATTGCCCAATGTTGTTTTCTTCGTTTTCGGTAGGAGCTTCGACTTGTTGTGGCGATAATATTTGTCCTAAATACTTCTGATTCAAAAACCCTACAAAATCTTCTATCGAAATATTTTTTGACGGCTGTTCAGCTTCAAAACTTTCTAAATCACCTATTATTTTCTGTAAAATGCTATAATTCATTTATTGCTAAAGTATTTCTTAGAGAAAAAAGTGTTTTTTTATACTAATTTAAAAATATTTAGTACAAAAACAAAACATATTTTCTGTGAATTTGTTTAGATAAATAACACATCTAAGCTAAAAATGTTGCTCTGTAATTTAGATTGCACTCAGCAGATATACTCAAACAATCATTTTTTATGTACAAATTATTTTATTTTTTCAGTTTTCTGGGCTTTACTTTAAATGCGTCTTACGCACAAAATCTGGGCGAGATTCAAGGAACAATCAAAGACCGCCGCACCCAAGAAGGACTAATTGGCGTAGCGATTCAAGTGGAAGGAACACAAAAAGGCACACAAAGCGACGTGGATGGAAATTTTAAAATTACTGGAATTCCGACTGGAAGCTATAACATCAAAGCAACTTATGTGGGCTACAAAGAAGTTACAAAATTTAATATCGTAGTTTCTTCGGGAAATGCCAATATTATCAACTTTGTGATGGAAGAAGATTCTAAGCAACTCAATGAAGTGAAAGTCGTGGTCAATCGTTCGGTTTCGGTGGCTTCGTCGGAAACTCCAAATTCGATTCAAAAACTTTCGACTGAAGAAATTAAAAATAATCCAGGCGGAAACTTTGATATTTCGCAAGTGATTCAAGTTTTACCAGGTGTTGGCGGTACAAATGGCGGCGGTGCTTTCAGAAACGACATCATTATTCGTGGCGGAGCTCCAAACGAAAATGTTTATTACCTCGATGGTATCGAAGTGCCAGTAATCAATCACTTTTCAACCCAAGGAAGTGCAGGTGGGCCAATAGGAATTCTGAATGTTTCATTCATTGAAGATGCTACACTTTCGTCGAGTAGTTTTAACGCAAAATATGATAATGCTTTATCGTCAGTGCTACAATTCAAGCAGCGAGATGGCAATAAAGATAATTTTCAAGGCAATTTTCGTGTGAGTTCGACCGAAGCAGCGGCTACTTTTGAGGGGCCGATTTCACCCAAAACAACTTATTTGGTTTCGGCACGTCGCTCGTATTTACAATATTTATTTCAGTTGATTGATTTACCGATTCGCCCAAATTATTGGGATTTCCAATACAAAATTACCCACAAAATTAATGCAAAAACAACCCTTACAGCTATCGGTTTAGGTGCAATTGATAAATTTTCTTTTGGTGTACCGAAAGAAACTTCACCGAGCAAAGAATATATTTTACGAGCTTTGCCTTACATCAATCAATGGAATTATACGACTGGTTTTACATTGAAACGTTTGCTGGATAATGGTTATATGAATATTTCGTTGAGCAGAAATATGTATGATAACTCGCTCGAAAAATTTGAAGATGGCCAGCAAGATTCACAAGGTTTACTTACGCTCAATACAAAATCGCAAGAAATTGAGAATAAACTCAGAATTGAGGTTAATAAATTTACTGATAAATGGGAATATTCCTACGGGGTAAGTAGCCAATTTGTAAAATATAATGCTGATTCTTATAATCGTTTGAGAAAACAACTACTTGACGATAAAGGAAATATTATTCAGCCCGAAGTAGCTTTCAAATTCAATACCGCCGTTGATTTCTTTAAATTTGGAGCTTTTGCTCAGGCTTCTCGCAAGTTTCTGGATGAAAAACTCAATTTCTCGGCAGGAATCAGAACTGACATGAATAGTTTTACAGATGAAGGCATGAATCCGCTCAGAACATTGAGTCCGAGAGCGGCAGCGAGTTATAGTTTTGCCAATAAATGGCGAGTAAATGCTTCGGTGGGACGATATTTCAAATTACCGATTTATACGGTTCTGGGCTTTAGAGATAATGCTGGAACGTTGGTCAACAAAAACAATAAATACTTACAAAGCGACCATTTTGTGAGTGGTTTGGAATTTATTCCTCGCCCTTCGACACGCTTTACTTTAGAGGGTTTCTACAAAATCTATAATAATTATGCCGTTTCGGCTCGTGATGGTATCTCGTTGGCCAATCAAGGCGGAGACTATGGTGCAATAGGAAATGAGAAAATAGAAAGTATCGGCAAAGGAAAAGCTTATGGCGTTGAGTTTTTTGCCCAACAAAAACTACAAAAGAATTTGTTTGCTGTTTTCTCTTACACTTTGTTTTGGAGTCAGTTTTCGGGAAAAGATGGCGTATTTGTGTCTTCGGCTTGGGATAGCCGTCACTTAGTGGCTTTACAGGTTGGCCGTAAATTCAAGAAAGGTTGGGAATTGGGAGCAAAGTTTCGTTTTTATGGTGGAGCTCCATACACACCTTTCGATTTGGAAGCTTCGCAGAGAAATTATGCAACTTTGGGCGTTGGGATTCTTGATTATTCAAAACTCAATAATTTACGTTTGAAAAACTTCAGCCAATTTGATTTCAGAATTGATAAGAAAATCAACTTCCGCAAACAAAGTTTTGATTTTTACTTCGATATTCAAAATGCCCTTTTGGCGAAAAATCCGTCGATTCCGACTTATACCTTTGAACGAACGACCGATAACTCAGGTTTTAAAACAACCGATGGAAATGTTCTAAACCCGAATGGCTCAAATGGCATTCCATTTATTATTGCCGATGCTACCGCCAATATTACACCAGGTTTGGGTCTGATTTGGGAGTTTTAAGTCAATAATATTTAAACAAAAAAGGCACGCTGATAAACTTATCGGCGTGCCTTTTTTTCTATCAACAAATTATATCATTTCAAAACCACAATAAGGAACTAATACTTTTGGAATTTTGATGCCTTCTGGCGTTTGGAAATTTTCTAAAATCGAAGCCAAAATACGAGGCAAAGCCAAAGCCGAGCCATTAAGCGTGTGCAGAAGCTGCGTTTTGCCATCAACTTTATAGCGAAGTTTCAAACGACTGGCTTGGTAAGACTCAAAATTTGAAACCGAACTTACTTCTAACCAACGTTTTTGTGCGGCCGAATAAACTTCAAAATCATAAGTAAGTGCCGATGTAAAGCTCATATCTCCTCCACAAAGGCGAAGAATTCGGTAAGGTAATTCGAGTTTTTCGAGCAAAGATTTTACGTGTTCAACCATTTCATCGAGTGCTTGATAAGATTCTTCTGGTTTACGAATCTGCACGATTTCGATTTTATCGAATTGGTGTAAACGATTCAATCCACGCACGTGAGCTCCCCAACTTCCAGCCTCACGGCGGAAACACGGCGTGTAAGCTACATTTTTGATTGGTAAATCGTTGTCTGATAAAATCACATCACGATAAATATTGGTTACTGGCACTTCGGCGGTTGGAATCAAATATAAATCATCGACCGTTGAATGATACATTTGTCCTTCTTTGTCGGGCAATTGGCCAGTTCCAAAACCTGATTCTTTATTAATCAAAATCGGCGGTTGAATTTCCATAAAACCAGCGGCCAATGCTTCATCTAAGAAGAAATTAATCATTGCACGCTGGATTCTTGCACCTTTTCCTTTGTAAACAGGAAAACCCGCACCCGTGATTTTATTTCCTAAGTCGAAATCAATAATATCATATTGCTTGATTAATTCCCAGTGAGGCAAAGCCGCTTCGTGTAAAGTCGGAATAGTGCCATGTTCAAAAATATTAACGTTTTCTTCGGGCGTGCGACCTTCGGGAACACTTACGTGCGGAAGATTCGGAATCGTTACCATTATATCGTAAAGCTCTGATTCTGAGGCTTTTAAATCTTCCTCCAAAGCTTTCGACTTTACTTTCAATTCAGCCGTTTCGGCTTTGGCAGCTTCGGCTTCTTCTTTTTTGCCCGCTTTCATCAAGCCACCGATTTCTTTGGCGAGAGCATTTGCCCTTGCCAAAGTTGAATCCAGTTCAGCCTGTGTTTCACGGCGTTTTTGGTCAATTCCTAAAACCGTTTCAATGGTTTCTTCAGCATTTTTGAAATACTTACGCTTCAAGCTATCAATGGTAGCTTGTTTGTTTTCTTTTATATAATTGAGTTGTAGCATATTGTATAATTGAGGGCAATGCCCAACTTTTAGTTTTTACATTATCTGTTTTTCTAACATAAATGTCATGGCTGAAGCCAAAATATTTGCTATTTCTTACTTCCACGCCCTAAAGGGACGTAGTTGGGAGATAAAAATACTCCCTAATAAAACATTTTATCAGATTAACTCCATGCTTTAGCATGAGGAAAATAAAAAGACCGACTTCCCTTTTCTATTTTCACGCCCTGCATGGTTGCAAGATTAAACAAACTATAACTTAGTAATTAATCTCAGAATGAGCATCTACTAACTCCATGCTTTAGCATGGGGAAAACAAAAAAACCGACTTGGGGCTTTAGCCCTGACCGACTTGGAATCCAAATTTACTAATAAACTCCTCGTATTCCTGAATAAAAGTCTTTTTAGCATGATGTTCTTCTTGGTTTTTGATGTATTCTCTCACAGCATGGATTTGCGACTCACTCACCGAAACCGCAAAATACTCATCAGCCCATTGAAGTTTTTTACTAAAAATATTCTCTTTATTTGCCCAAAATGATGCTTCTCCTTTTATAAGCTGCATTGTTTTGGATATACTCAAGTCTGCGTTTAAGCAAAGTAAAGCGTGAATGTGGTCTTCTACACCATTTATGAAATCAATATAAATCTCTTTTTCTTGTGCGTTTTGACGAATATGCTTGAATAACTCTATTCGTCTCGATTTTTCAAGAATTGCTTCACGGTTTTTAGTACTCCAAACTGCGTGAATCCAGATTTTAACGAATGCCATAATCAGTGCGTTTAGGTCATGGCTAAAGCCATTATTTTGCCTATTTTTTTACCCCAGCCTAAAGGCTGGAGTTAATGAAAAATATTATTTTCTCAATAAAATTTCAACAAACCTTCATTCAAGGAATTTAACGAATGCCATAATCAGTGCGTTTAGGTCATGGCTAAAGCCATTATTTTGCCTATTTTTTTACCCCAGCCTAAAGGCTGGAGTTATATTATATTTTACTTTTTAACCTCATTGCTTTAACATGGAATCATAAGATACTAAAGCTATTACTTATCCCCAACTTAAAGGTTGAAGTTATATTATATTTTTTAACCCCATTCTTTAGCATGGGGTCTTGAAAGCTCAGACGATGTTGGCTTTAGCCATGACATATTGCTTACACAAGATACTTCAATCAAACTTAAACAAACCTTCATTCAAGGCATTTAAAGCTTCATTTTTGTGTTTTGTATCAACCAAAAGTGAAATATTATGTTCCGATGCTCCATAGGCAATCATTCGGATTGGAATATCACGCATGGCTTCCATCACTTTTAGGGCGATACCCGCTTTATCGGCCATGAAATTACCTACGATACAAATAATTGATTGATTGCGGTCATGTTCTTCCAATTCGGCAAATTGGCCTAAAACTGCCGTGATTTTATCTAAATTTTCGGCATTATCAATCGTTACTGCTATCGAAACCTCCGAAGTAGTTATCATATCAACTGGCGTTTTGAAATTTTCAAAAACCTCAAAAACCTTTCTCATAAATCCGTAAGCATTCAGCATACGAGTTGAATGAATATAGATAGCCGTGATACCATCTTTGGCAGCAATCGCCTTGATTTCAGAATCGGTTGATTTATCAGCAATGAGCGTTCCGTAAGCATTTGGCTCCATTGTGTTTTTCAAACGTACTGGCACGCCACGCATTTTGGCTGGTGTGATTGTACTTGGATGAAGAATTTTTGCACCAAAATACGCCAGTTCTGCGGCTTCCTCAAAAGTCAACTCTCGCACTGGGAAAGTACGTTTCACGATTCTTGGGTCGTTGTTGTGCATTCCGTCGATGTCGGTCCAAATCTGGATTTCTTCGGCACGAATTGCTCCACCAACCAATGAAGCTGTATAATCAGAACCGCCACGCTTCAAGTTATCAACTTCGCCACGAGGATTACGACAAATAAAACCTTGCGTGATAAAAATTTGCTTGTCTTCCAACTGCGAAAGCATAGCTGTGAGTTTTTCTTCGGTAAAACTCAAAACTGGCTCGTTATCGGCATCAATGAGCATGAAATCAAGAGCTGGCAAAAGAGCCGAACTTACGCCTTCTTCTTGCAAATAAGCCTCAAACATTTGCGTAGAAAGCAATTCACCTTCGGCAACGATTTCTTTTTCTTGCTTGAGCGTGAAAGGCTTGATACTCACCAACGAACGAATGAAATTAAATTCATTATCAATGATGGTTTTTCCTTTTGTATGTCCTTCTTCGGTTTTATATAATTCTTTGATAAAAGCCTCATAATGAGCATAAAGTGTATCAATTTTTTCGATTGCTTCGGCATCATTATTAGCTTTTAGCGACTCGCCAATAGAAATAAGTGAGTTTGTTGTGCCAGAAAGTGCCGACAAAACTACGATTTTACGACCGCTATCTTCCGTAATCAGATTACGGATTGAGTGCATACGTTCGGGCTTACCTACTGAAGTCCCGCCAAATTTCCAAACTTGCATTTTTTAAATTTAATTTTGAATGAATGTTTTGAATGAGTGTGTTATTTAGCTTGTTGAT
The DNA here is from genome assembly GCA_046291385.1 of Emticicia sp. Lineage (GTDB taxonomy): Bacteria > Bacteroidota > Bacteroidia > Cytophagales > Spirosomataceae > Emticicia. The sequence goes on from JBKBSS010000143.1 coordinate 7,198, forward strand.
TATCAGTAATTTTGATTTTTATGAAGTTGATAATAAATATTCTTTAACACTTAATTCTATTGTTTCCTTTACTATCTGCCAATCTATTTTTTCAATCATATTCAAATCAATATCACCATCGGCATCATCAAAATAAACAAGGCTTTGAAGAAGCATAAAGATTTCGGCATCATATTTTTGCTGATACCAATCAATAATTTGTTTTAACGAAAATTGCTTTAATAAAAAGAATAGGTCTATAAAATCTCTTTTTCTACCTCTATTGGTAATCGCCGCCATTTTCATGCTTGCTATATCAGCAAGAACAACCATTCTTACATTTTCAATTTCAATAGTAGGGTTTAATGGCTTATACGGGTATTTTAGAACATCAACTTTTACACCATCAATTTCGCCTTGCAGGAAATAACCTCTGTTGAGGTTTTCCTTAAAATTATACTTTTGTTTCAATTCGGCTGAAAGCATAATAGAATCAAAAGGCTCATTTGTGAACAAATCAATATCAACCGAAATTCTATGTCCGATTTGCAAAGAAAGAGCTGTTCCACCAACCAAATAAAAATCATTGAGCAAAGGTTCTTGCATCAAAGCTTTTAAAATTCCCAAAGTTTCGGGATAGACTGTTTGAGTTTGTAACATCTAAATTCTTCTTTTGGAATTTGGTAATAAAAACTACAAAAATTTAAAGTGATATTGGGTAAATACCTCATCTGAACAACTTCTTCCTTTATTTTTTCAATGCCATAATAGTTGTTGACTTCTTTCCAATCTAACAACTTCCCATTCATCAAAACTCGATTGATTACATCACGAGTATTTTTTTCAAAATCAACTTCCTCAAAATTGACATCCCAAAAGGCTGTTCTCGATATATTTGGTCTTGGTTTTTGC
>JBKBSS010000144.1:0-4332 GCA_046291385.1 Emticicia sp.
TATTTGAGTTAACTAAGTGAATATTAGTGCCTTATCAGACCGCCGATGCGGTGGTAAAAACTCCCAATAAAAAGACTAAACTTTCAGAAAAAACATGAAAACTCTTATAAAATTTACCCTACTTTTTGCAGTAGGTCTCTCGCTCACATCTTGCGTTGCCAAGAAAAAACTGACCGAATTACAATCTTTATACAATAAATCGGAGTCGGATTTGGTCAAATGCGGTGATAGCGTGCAGGATTATAAAGATAAACTTGAAAGTATGTCGAGAATGCAGCAAGAAAGTGAAACCCAAAAAAACAATACGCTCGGCATAGTTCAGCAGCGTGATATACAAATAGATGAACTTAAAATGCAAATCGTAGATTACAAAGGCTTGCGTGATAAGCAACTCGACGCCGTAGGAAATCTAACGGTTTTATCAAAAGAAGCCAATGCAAATATTGATAAAACGCTGTCGCAACTTGCCACCAAAGACCGCTATATTTACTTGCTGCAAGCTGCCCGAACCAAAACCGATTCTATCAATTTGGCTTTGGCCGTAAATCTCACGAGCGTGCTACGCAACGGTATCGAAGATAAAGATGTTGAAATAAAAGTCGATAAAACGGTGGTTTTTATTAATATTTCAGATAAAATGTTGTTTAGCACTGGAAGTACCAAAATTTCGGCCCGTGCTAATAGTGTTTTGGAGAAAATCGCTTTAATCATCAAGTCAAGACCAGAGTTAGAGGTGATGGTTGAAGGCTATACCGACGATGTTTCCATCAACACCGATTGTATTATTGATAACTGGGATTTAAGTGCCAAACGTGCCACTTCGGTTGTGCGAGTGATGCAACAAAATTTCAATATCGACCCCAATAAATTGATTGCGGCGGGTCGTGGTCAATACAATATTTTGGCCAGCAATAATACTTCCGACGGCCGCACAATAAACCGTCGTACACGCATTATTTTGATGCCAAAACTTGACCAATTTTATGATTTATTGAATCCTAATAATCAAAAGTGACAATCTGAGTCTATACACTTTTGATAAAAATAAAATCATTTCGACAGCATTCACTGAAACAACAAACCCTGATGACGTTGATAAAGTGATAAACGAAATAGCAAGCGTTGTTTATGAACGAATGAAAAAGAAGGATTTTGTGAGTGAAAACTGATGGGTTTCTCAACAAAATAGCATACAACATGAAAACTAAAACATATAATTCAGGACTTCGGGCATTACTTTCTATCCGAAATTTGAGTGAATCTTTAGAAAAGAATCGCACAGCGTTAGTTCAAATCGAAAAAGAAATCAACGATTTAAATAGCGATACTTCGGTCATTATTCAATCAAACTGTACGACCGACGCCTATGAAAAATGGAAAACTGCACTGAAAGAAATCGACAGTCCAGCCTTTAATGTCAATAAAACATTAAAAACGGTTATCGAGAAAATAGCCATAAAAGACAGTTCGGGTTCATCTGATTTATGGAAACAATTTGATTTGTATTTGGGCGAATTGAACAATATTTACAAAAACTTAGAAGAATTGGGCATTGAAATATTACCTAAAACAGAACACGAGTTTTGGAAACGAGATATTGATAAATTCAAAGAAACGATTTTGCCCTTAATTGAGTCAATATCAGACACTTGTCGAGTACAATTGCGTATTATTGAGAAATATTCGACCAACGAAGTTACTCAAATTACGGATGCGGTTTTGCTCGGAATACCCAACGATTTCACACCCGAAGAAGCCGAAAAATATGAGCAAGATTATTTGGTTGCCTTGAAAGATTTTAAGCAGGAATTTCATAAAGAAAAAGACCTTTGGGATAGTTTTTTGGATATTTTGGCCGATGGAAGCCATCAAACACCCACCGAAAATGTAATGATGGGCCGATGGGTTGATGGCGAAAAAGGCGATTTAAAATAAAGCAAAAATTTATTTAGGCGGAGAATCAAGTCCTAATTTTATAACATAAACCGAAAAATCAAATGAACAATAAAGCTTGAAATTAAAGAAATTAGGCAAAATTGTAATGATTATGGGCATAAAACTGTTAATAATATAACATCACCCATAAAAACAATAAACTTATGCTGACTTTATTCCAAGTAATTTATTTTTTACTTCATTTTTCGTTTGCAAAATTACCAGCATCAGTAGTCAAACTTGATACAAAAATCAACGAAATACAAAGCCTTTATGCTGATTGTCAGCTCACAGGAATCGTCAATTTTGAGGCGTTTCGGACATCTTTAGAAGGGTTTGAAAAGTTTCACCCCCAAAAACAAATCATCACGATTGTTGATTTTTCGCTACCCTCCAATGTCGAGCGGTTTTTTGTGATTGATATTTCCAAGAAAAAATTATTAATTTCGTCATTAGTAGCACACGGACAAAAGTCGGGTGAGAATATGGCTCGGTCGTTTTCAAATAAAATGGAATCGCACCAAAGTAGTTTGGGCTTTTATTTGGTTGGTAGCGAAATCCAAAGTCCAAAGCATGGTTCGGCATTATTGCTTTTTGGTCTCGAAAAAGGCATAAATGATAATGCTCGTCGTCGAGAAATCATTATTCACGGTGCAAATTACGTCAGTACAACATTTATTCAACAGCACGGACGGCTTGGCCGCAGTTATGGTTGCCCAGCCTTGCCACAAGCACTTATTCGGCAGGTTGTACCTGTTTTAGCAAATGGAAGTTTACTTTATATACACAGTTAAAATCTTCAAAAATAGCCATTTATTGGGTATTTTGTTTATTATTTTTATATTTGTGGGCTGTAACAAATCGAAAAAAAAGGTAAATTTTGTCGATGAAAGTGTTTATTCTGCCCAAAATTTCACAGAGTTAGTGCTTGATAGTGCGGTAGTCGTCAATTTTCTGAATAAATCGCCAGAAACAGATTCTATCAAAAATCAAGTAAGCGAATTTTATGCCCGACGCAATTTTCAGTTTGCTTGGTTCAACTCAAATGGCTTGACCCTTGCCGCTTCAAATTTTTATAGCCAACTCCAAACATATAGCGTTGATTTTGAAGATAATAGCCTGAAAAACAGTCAATTAGATATATTAATTAATGCTGCCCAAAGCGATGAAAAACAATTTCTGACTCAAAAATCAGATTTGCAACAGTTAGATTTATTGCTCACGACCACTTTTTTCAAGTACGCCCAAAAAGCATATAGCGGTACTACAAAAAATACGTTTGACCTCGAATGGTTTATCCCTCGGAAGAAGAAAAATTACCAAGTTTTGCTTGATTCGTTGGTTTCTCAAACAAACGGAGAAAAAATACAAGAGCCTGTCAATCAATATTATTTGTTACTGAAAGAGCAATTAAAAAAATACAGAGTTATTCAAAAAAACGGTGGCTTCCCGACTGTAATTACCGACAAAAAACTGTTGGTAGTGGGCGATAGCAATGCTTGTTTGGTCAATACAAAAAAGCATTTATTTTTGGTTGGCGACCTAAAAAATATTGATACCACCAATGTTTTTACCGATACATTGGCAAAAGCCGTACAACGTTTTCAGCACCGAATGGGGCTGACCGAAAATGGCAAGATAAACCATGCGACCATTATTGAATTTAATAAACCGATTGAATTTCGTATTAAACAGATGATGGTCAACATGGAACGTTTGCGTTGGGTACCAGTTGAGCTTGAAAAAGAATACTTATTGGTCAATATTCCCGAATTTCGCTTGCATATTTTTGAAAATAGTAAACAAGTTTGGGCAACCAATGTGGTAGTCGGAAAAGATATAAAGCAAACGAGTATTTTTAAAGGAAATATTTCTCAAATCGTGCTGAATCCTTATTGGGGAATACCGATGAGCATTGTGAAAAATGAAATTTTGCCGAAAATAAGGCAAAATCCAAATTATTTGGCCCGAAATAACATGGAAATTATCAATGGAAATTATCGTCAAAAACCTGGCAAAAACAACGCATTGGGTAAAATAAAGTTTCTTTTTCCGAATCATTACAGTATTTATTTGCATGATACGCCTTCAAAAAGCCTTTTTGGAGAAACCAATCGGGCATTTAGCCATGGTTGTATTAGGGTCGAAAATCCTAAAAAATTGGCTTTGTATTTACTAAGAAAAGAATCCGAATGGAACGAAGAAAAAGTAAATAATATTCTGAAAACTGATAACGAAACCATCGTAAAAGTAAAGCCAACTGTGCCAGTTTATATTGCTTATTTTACGGCTTGGGTTGATAATACTGGAGAATTAAATTTCCGAAATGACCTTTATAAATTGGACGAAAAGTTATCAAAAGAGATTTTTAACAACTAAAAAGCAAAACTTGATTCT
>JBKBSS010000144.1:4432-8075 GCA_046291385.1 Emticicia sp.
CGAAATCCATAATTTTGCTATGAAAAACAAACATTCCAACCACGATATTCACACCTTCACGATTGAAGAAGTTTTGCGAGATTTTGACACAAATTCCGAAACTGGACTCAGTAAAACCGAGGCATCAGCTCGTATAAAAAAACACGGGTTGAATGTTTATATTTCTCAAAAACCAAAAAAAACTTGGTTGATTTTGCTGGACCAGTTCAAAAGTCCCATTGTTTTTCTGTTGATATTTGGGGCGGTTGTTTCGCTGTTTTTCAAAGATTATATTGAAGCCGCCGCAATTTTGGTCGTGATTTTGGTCAATGCCTTGATTGGTTTTTTGATGGAAATGCAAGCCCGCAGCTCCATGAAAGCCTTGAAAGAAATGGATGTTATAAAAACTAAGGTTTTGCGAGATGGAAAAACAGAAATAATTCCTGCTGAAAACCTAACGCTGGGCGATATTGTGACGCTCGAAGCGGGCGACTTGGTTCCAGGTGATGGGCGTTTGTTGGTAGCTAATCAGCTCAAATGTGATGAATCTTCTCTTACGGGTGAGTCAATTCCAACCGAAAAAAATACAGAAAAATTACCAAAAGATACTGTTCTGGGCGACCTCCAAAACATGGTTTTTAAAGGTTCGTCCGTAATGAATGGCACAGGAAAAGCTGTCATTACGAGTATTGCCCAAAATACCGAACTGGGAAAAATCAGTTCATTGGTTGATAAATCGACCGAAACCGCCACACCACTTGACAAAAAATTGGCCGTTTTAAGCAAAACCCTCATTTGGTTGACGCTCATTATGACTTTAATTTTTGCCATTACGGGTTTTATTCAAGGCAAAGATTGGGTAATAATCATCAAAACTTCGATTGTTTTAGCAATTGCCGCTTTTCCCGAAGGCTTACCGATTGTTTCTACGGTGGCTTTGGCAAATGGCATGTTATTGATGGCCAAACGCCATGCGATTGTCAAAAAGCTCTCGGCCGTTGAAACCTTGGGCAGCACGAACGTAATTTTGACCGATAAAACTGGTACTTTGACCGAAAACAAAATTTACGTCGAAACGCTGGCTTTTCCCGAAGAAAACCGAAAAGTGAGCGTCGAAAAAGACATTTTAGTTTTTGAAGATGGCACAATAGAAAAAAGCCAAATAAATTTTGAAAAACTACGGCTCGTTGGGGCTTTGTGTAACGACGCAAGCATAAAAAAAACAGGTAAAAAAGAGCTAATCGGCGACCCAATTGAGGTTGCCTTGGTTCAATTTGCCAACGCCTCAGGTTTAAAAACCGACGATTTGAAAACGCAATACGAACGCATAGCCGAAGTGCCGTTTAGTTCCGAAACCAAAATAATGGGAACGCTTCATAAAAGTAAAGATGGCTTTTTGGTAGCGGCAAAAGGGTCGGTTGAAAATTTACTCGAAAAATGCACAAAAATTCAAATCGGCGAAAACATCAAGGATTTAGATGAAAATACAAGAAAAAGCATTTTAGAATCTTCCGAAAAAATGGCCGCCGATGGATTAAGAGTTTTGGCTTTTTCAAATCGTGAAACCAAAGATTTGAACAAAGATGACTTTCTCAACGAATTGGTTTATCTCGGAATGATTGGTTTTCTTGACCCACCAAGAATGGACATCAAAGCGGCTATTCATTCGTGCAAAGATGCAGGAATCAAAGTTGTGATGATTACGGGCGACCACCCACTTACGGCCTTGAATATTGCCAAAAAAATAGGTTTAGTGGAAGAAACCGAACAGAATTTTATTATTGGGAAAGATTTACCTTTAATGCAATCGCTGACGAAAGACTGGAAAAATAAAATTCTCTCAACGGCTATTTTTGCCCGAACTACGCCCCATCAAAAACTTGAAATTGCTAATGTTTTTCAAAAAGCGGGCAATATTGTAGCCATGACAGGCGATGGCGTAAACGATACGCCTGCCTTGAAAAAAGCCGATGTCGGCATTGCAATGGGCCTGCGTGGCACGCAAGTGGCCAAAGAAACCGCCAGCATTGTGCTAAAAGATGATTCATTTAAGTCGATTGTGGCGGCCGTTGCCAACGGCAGAGCCATTTTCCAAAATATCCGAAAGTTTGTTGTTTATCTTGTTTCGTGCAATCTGAGCGAAATTTTTATCGTGACTTTATTGGGTTTTATTGCTCCCGCAGCTACGCTTTTGCCTTTGCAAATTTTGTTTCTGAATATGGTCACGGATGTTTTTCCCGCTTTGGCTCTTGGCTTAGGCAAAGGCGATAAAAATGTAATGAAAAGGCCACCTATTGATGCAAAAAAGCCAATCGTCGATAAAAAAGATTGGATAAAAATCGGAATTTATGCCTTAATTATGACTTTTTCGGTGGCTGCGGCGGTCATTTATTGCAAACAATACATTACCGTTGATGATAAAATAGCCAATAATGTGGCCTTTATTACTTTGGCTTTTGCCCAACTTTTTCATGTTTTTAATATGTCGGCTTTTGATTCAAAGATTTTTTTGAATGATATTACCAAAAACAAATACGTTTGGTTGGCGGTCGTTATTTGTACAGGATTTATGGCTTTGGTTTTTGTTTTGCCACAAATACGGTTAGTTTTGGGTTTAGATTTATTGCCTACCAAAATCTGGATTATTGCAATTTTGGCAAGTTTGATTCCATTGGTTGCGGTGCAACTTTATAAAATGTTTTTTAGGAGAAGGACGTAAAAACTCACTGAGATTGAAGACTTTGCCCGTTTTCAAGGGCTTAGTCGGATATCCGAATGTCTTGTTGAATATAACGACTTATACTAACATTACTTTGACACGCTATTTACTTGCGAATATTGTTGCATTATTTTCAAAAAAACGACAACATTCTGCATCATGTAAGAAGGAAGTTTGCTTTCTCTCACCCTAATAATTTGAAGAATCCAGAAACTTGTATATATTTGAGTTTGTAAAGAATCCGAAAAAAACACAATTTGTGTACTGACAGATTCTTTTTTGAAAGAATGATAATTTTTTGTTAAATCCTTTAAACAAGATTGTTCAAGAGTATGTTAAAAAAAATAATTTTAGTTGTGTTTTGTTCGGCGATTAGCTTTATGAGCTTTAGCCAGACTCAATTTGAAATAAATGAAGAGGCACAGCGTAACTTTAAAAAGTCTGACAAAGAATTAAATCGGGTTTACACGCAAATTTTGTCGGTTTACAAAAACGACAAAGTGGTGGTGGCCAATCTGAAGAAAGCACAACGCCTTTGGGTTCAGTTTCGTGATGCAGAAATGAACGCTAAATTTCCAGAAAGAGAAGTAGGATACTATGGCAGTATATTTCCAATGTGTTGGGACTTATATTTGCGAGAACTCACAGAGGAGCGGATAAAAAAATTGAACGTGTGGTTGATTGGCTTGCAAGAAGGAGATGCGTGCAGTGGGGCAGTAAGGATGAAAGAATAAAAACGCTGTTTGCCAGTAATTGCTGAACAAGAAAATCTCAACTGATTAGCAACTTACTAAATCACAGCAGCTACTGAATTGTCACTTTTTGGAGCATTTGCTCTTTCATACCAGAGGTTCGAACTTAGCAATCGTCATGTGTATTGTTTTTTATGACCAAAATAGTAGATAGAAAGCCTTAAGGTGGTTTTATTATTAACAAAAAGCTTTA
>JBKBSS010000145.1:0-8045 GCA_046291385.1 Emticicia sp.
TACATGCGAAACTGCGATAGATACTCCCTGTCACCCGATTGTAACGGTTTTAGGGGCAAATCGTGGCTTGATTCGTAAAGAAACCGAACGAATGCCCATAACGGTCATTGATAATCCACAGTGGGAAAACGGGATGTCAAGTTCGATAAAAATGGGTTTGGCTGGTGCATACATGACCGAAAAAGCCATTGAAGCCGCTATTTTTCTAACGGTCGATATGCCTTATGTGAATGCCGAATTAATCAATAAAATGATAGAAAAAGCCGAATCTAATGAAAAAATTGAGATTGTAGCTTGCAAATACGACAATCAGATGGGAATTCCTGTTTTATTCAAACGCACATTATTCACCGATTTGCTCGAACTCTCAGGCGATGAAGGAGCAAAAAAAGTAGTAATGAATAACAAAGATAAAACCGCCTTTATTGACTTCCCAGAAGGCAAATTAGATTTGGATACCATCGACGAATATCGCAATTTTGTATCAAATTATAACTCGAATTAATGAAAAGACTGATTTTTTATCTTTTATTGCCATTATTATATTTCATTTCTATATTACCATTTGGTGTTTTATATTTACTTTCTGATGGTTTATATGTGTTAGTTTATTATGTTGTTGGCTACCGAAAAAAAGTAGTTAAATTAAATCTCGAAAGAAGTTTTCCTGAAAAAACACCCGCCGAGTTGCTGAAAATAGAAAAAGAGTTTTATCATTATATTGTTGATTTTTTTCTCGAAACCCTGAAATGTATCACCATTTCACAAGCTCAGTTAAAGAAAAGAATGAGCATCGAAAACGATGAAATTCTGGATAAACTATTGGCAGAAAAGAAAAATATTATCGTCACGGCAGGTCATTTTGGCAATCACGAAATGGCTAATTTATCGCTATCTTTTCTGATGAAATATAAGGTAAAAGGTGTTTATCGACCACTTACTAATGAATATTTTGAAAAATTATTCTACGATTTTCGCACAAAATTTGGCACAATGATGATTACAATGGCCAATGCTTCCAAAGAAATTGCCAAAACGGAAGACTTTAACTACGCTTTTTTTCTTGTAAACGACCAATCTCCCCCACCCGAACGCTCTTATTGGACAACATTCTTGAACCAAGAAACAGGTTTTTTTACTGGGCATGAGCGTTTTGCAAAGCAATACGATATGCCAGTTGTGTATATGTGTATCAACCGAATTGCAAGAGGAAAATTTAAAATAAAAGTTGAGTTAATCACCGAAACGCCTAATTTGCTTTCTGATGGTGAAATTATTGAACTGCACGCTCGAAAACTCGAACGAGATATTAAGGCAAATCCTTCAATATGGTTTTGGTCGCACAAGCGTTGGAAATACACGAAAGTTAACGGCGAAATTGTACCAGTAAGTTACAAAAAATGAAAAAAACGAAATTCTTAATACTCAGATTTTCATCAATCGGTGATATTGTGCTTACTACACCCGTAATTCGGTGCATAAAAACACAATATCCCGATGCTGAGGTACATTTTGCCACCAAAAAACAATTCAAAGTGTTGGTTGAAAACAACCCTTATATTGATAAATATTATTTATTAGAAAAGTCGCTCAACTCATTCATAAAAACCTTACAGTCAGAAGATTATGACTATATAATTGATTTACACAATAATCTTAGGACTTCAATTATTAAGTTAAGACTCGGAAAAAAATCTTTCAGTTTCGATAAACTCAATTTCAAAAAATGGCTCTTAGTTAATCTGAAAATCAATCAAATGCCCGATGTCCATATTGTTGACCGATATTTAGAAACTGTTGAAAGTTTGGGTATCAAGAATGACTTAAAAGGGCTTGATTATTTTATTCCCGAAAAAGACAAAGTACAGATTAACGATTCTTACGTTGCGTATGCCATTGGTGGTCAGCACTTTACAAAAAAACTTCCCACAAAAAAGATTATTGAAGTTTGTCAAAAAATTGATGGAAAAATAATGCTTTTGGGCGGAAAAGAAGATAGTCCAGCCGCCGAAGAAATAGAAAAAGCTCTGGGCAATAAAATAATCAATGCCTGCGGAAAATATAATCTCAATCAATCTGCCTCGCTCGTTCAGCAAGCTGATTATATCATTACGCACGATACAGGTTTGATGCACATCGCTTCTGCTTTAAAGAAAAAAGTGATTTCGATTTGGGGAAATACTGTTCCCGAATTTGGAATGTATCCTTATTTGACTGAGTTTACAATCATCGAAAACAAAGAACTTTCTTGTCGCCCTTGTTCAAAAATTGGTTATACCCAATGCCCCAAAGGGCATTTTAAGTGCATGAACGAACTTCATCTTTTGTAGAACAATTTTACAAATTGTTCCCCACAAAAAAAAACAAAACAACTTAAAAATCGAACGGCCGACGCCGTTGTTCAACTATAAACTTTACAACTCAATTTAATTAAAACACCCTAACCTTCATCATTCATGAAAAAAATCTATCTTATTGCTTTTTGCGGCTTCATTTCTTTTCATTCTTTCTCTCAAAAAATAATCAACCGTGACCCGCAAATTGAGGCGTTGGTCAGTCAGATTTCAAGTGATAGTTTAAAGAAATTTGACGAAAAACTTGTTTCGTTTGGCACTCGTAGCACACTTTCAACAACAACTGATTCAAAACGTGGCATTGGAGCGTCTCGCCTTTGGGTTTTGAGTAAATTTCAAGAATTTGCCAAAACATCAGAAGGCAGAATGACGGCGGTTCTCGACACATTTACGCTACAACCAGATGGCCGAAGAATCGACAAAAGCATCGCAATGGCAAATGTTATGGCAACTTTGAAAGGCACTGACCCAAACGATGACCGAGTTTTTATGGTGAGTGGTCACATCGACAGCCGTGTAACTGATGTAATGAACCGTGAATCGGATGCCCCAGGAGCAAATGACGATGGCAGCGGAACGGTTGCTGTAATCGAATTGGCACGAGTAATGGCTAAATCTAAATTTCCTGCGACAATTATTTTTGTGGTTGTAAGTGGCGAAGAACAAGGCTTACTCGGTGCAAATTATTTGGCAGAAAAAGCATTGAAACAAAACTGGAATTTGGAGGCATTGCTAAACAATGACATCATGGGGTCGAATAATTCTAACGAAACAAATATCATTGATAATACTCGTTTAAGAATTTTCAGCGAAGGTTTGCCAGCCTTTGAAATGGACAAAAAAGTGGGGGCGATTCGCCAATATGGAGCAGAAAATGATGGAAAAGCTCGTCAATTGGCTCGTTATGTAAAAGAAACTGGCGAACGCTACGTTGATAATCTCGAAATTGTAATGATTTACAGAAACGACCGTTTTTTGCGTGGAGGCGACCATACACCGTTTATTAATCGTGGCTTTGCCGCCATTCGTCTTTCGGAAATGAACGAAAATTTCTTGCATCAACACCAAGATTTAAAAACTGTCAATGGCGTAGAGTATGGAGATTTGATAAAATTTATGGATTTTGAATATCTTCGCAAGAATACTTGCGTAAATCTTGCTTCGTTGGCCAATCTTGCAAAATCGCCTTCGATGCCGCAAGATGTAATTTTAGATGTGAGAGGTCTGGGAAACTCGACTAACTTAAATTGGAAAGCCCCAAAATCTGGCAAAATAAAAGGCTATTACGTTTTAATGCGTGAAACTGCGATGCCTTACTGGCAGAAAAAGTTTTTCACGACAAACTTAAAAATTTCACTTCCTTACTCAAAAGATAATTATTTCTTTGCCGTGCAGTCGGTCAGTGAAGAGGGTAACGAAGGTTTGCCAGTTTTGCCACGAGTTGGGCTTCGTAATGCAGGTGAATGATGAAATAGTCCCCGTTCATTTGTCGGGAAGTCCACATTAATTAAGGGCTTGGGGTTTTTTTTTTTTTCTTAAATTTTTTATAAAAAAAAAAAAAATCGACTCTTTCGGGTCGATTTTTTTTAAAACTAAACCTTTCTCTTATATGGAAATTATTGCTAAAATTTTAATCGGATTAGTAGCCATTGAGCATTGCTACATTCTTTGGCTCGAAATGTTTGCTTGGACAACCACAGCCCCAAAAGTTTTTAAAGGACTAAAAAAAGAACTTTTTGAACCAACCAAAGCACTCGCAGCCAATCAAGGTCTTTATAATGGCTTTCTGGCGGCTGGTCTGTTTTGGTCGATTTTAATCGAAAACCACGCTTGGTCTATCTACGTAGCTGTGTTTTTTCTTTGCTGTGTAATCATTGCAGGAATTTATGGAGGCCTGACGGCAGGAAAAAGAATCTTTTATGTGCAAGCAATTCCTGCTATTTTGGCCTTGATTGCAGTTCATTTATAACAAGCTAAACAAAAATAGCTTCGACATCTAATTCAAAACCAACTATCGCTAATGATTTAAGTTTGCCATTTTCGGATAGTTTTTGGTGTAAGGTGTACTCACCATTTTTCAACAAATATTGCTCTACACTTTGCTGGTCAGTATCAATAATCCAATACTCACTGACTCCATGAGAGGCATAATCAATAAATTTAATGCCGTAATCATTCGTTCTGGTACTGGCAGAAAGAATCTCGACTGCCAAATCGGGAGCTGGGAAAATCATCTGGTCGGCAGTAAAGTACTGTGCTTTTTCGTTCTTAAAAAAAACGATGTCAGGCTCATAATCATTTCGAGTGCAACGAATCAATACTTTTTCAACACCAACCCTGCCTAATTTTTGTTTATTGACATAAACGGTAAGATATGCAGAGAGATTCGTACAAGCCACCCAGTGTTTATTTTTAACTGGTGAATTAAAGATTATTTCACCATTAATAAACTCTGCACTAACGTTTTCATGAACTAACTCATAAAACTCTTTGCGTTTTTTCTTTTCATTTTCCCAAAAAGTGTTAATTTCTTCAATAATTTGAGGAAGATTTATTTGGGCTTTGAGTTCATCAAGAATCGTTGCCATTACTTTTGCTTTTCTGTTTTAGTAAAGTTAGCTTTTTTCTTAGACATAAAACAATATTGATGTAAAAAAGAAAATGCCCACCAAATGGTAGACATTTTGACTTATGGAGTACAACAAAACCACAATAAAAGTACGGTTTGAACCGCAATTGTGATTTTGTTACAAAAATATGAATATTTTATGCTTCTACCAACGATTCGTCGTGTTGAGAAATATCAAGACCAACTTTCTCGTCAGACTCAGATACACGAAGTGGTAAAATCAAATCTGTGATTTTCAACATTACAAACGACATCGCAAAAGCAAACACTGAAACGATTACTAAAGCAATTACGTGGTTGATAAACAATTTTGACTCCCCGAAGAATAAACCTTGGTCAACAACAGCCGCATTGATTCCTTTGTTAGCAAACACACCAGTCAATAACATACCAACCATACCACCAACACCGTGACAAGGGAATACATCAAGTGTATCATCCAAAGCAGTTTTGGTTTTAAGGTGAGCTAAGTAGTTAGAAATCAATGAAGAAATTGTACCGATGAAAATAGCGTGAGGAATTGTTACGAAACCAGCACCAGGCGTAATAGCAACCAAACCAACAACTACACCAATGCAAAAGCCAAGAGCAGAAACTTTCTTGCCATTTGCTGCATCAAGCAATACCCAAGCTAAACCAGCAGCAGCAGCCGCAGTATTTGTAGTAGCGAAGGCCGAAGCAGCCAATGTACCAGCACTTAGAGCAGAACCTGCATTGAAACCGAACCATCCGAACCACAATAAACCTGTACCCAATAATACGTAAGGAATATTTGCAGGTGGAAGGAAACTGCCCTCAACGTGCGTACGACGACGACGAAGATAAATTGCACCAGCCAAAGCAGCCCAACCAGCCGACATGTGTACAACAGTACCACCAGCAAAATCAAGAACGCCCATTTTGAAAAGGAAACCTTCTGGATGCCATGTCCAGTGTGCTAAAGGAGCATATACGAAGATACTGAACAAAATAATGAACAATACATAAGATTTAAAATTGATACGCTCAGCCAACGAACCAGTTACGAGAGCTGGAGTAATTACGGCAAATTTTAATTGGAAGAATGCAAATACGACAAAAGGGATAGTGAATTTAATTTGGTCACTAGAACCTAACGCTAATTTATGTTCAAGAACATTACGAAACATAAAAAATGTTCGAGGGTCTCCAACAAAACCTCCGATTGAATCTCCAAAAGCAAGACTAAAGCCTACTGTTACCCAAAGTACAGAAATCACACCCATTGCAATAAAACTCTGTAACATTGTAGAGATAACGTTCTTTGTATTTACCATTCCACCGTAGAAATAAGCCAATCCAGGTGTCATAATTAATACTAAGGCTGTACTAACGAGCATCCAAGCGGTATCGCCAGAGTTAATTCCTTCTGTAACAATTGTTGAAGGCACCGCAGGTAGCAATAAAGCAACCACAGCAAGTACTAACAAAATAATCAAGGGAAGCGGGTTTTTACGCATAGTGATTTGAGGTTTAAATGTTGTACAAAAAATAAGTATTTGGTTTAGGTTAATTAAAATCTTAGAACTTGAAGATTAAAGCTCCGCCAAAAGTTGACTGAGAATTTTTAGTAAAATTACCATCTTTGTCTTCAAATTGCCCATCGCCAGATAAAGACTTGGCAAAGCTATCTACACGAAATTCTGGTTTGAACAATAAGTTATCAGAGATAATTACATTTCCTGTCAATGTGAATGAGTTTACCGAAGTTCCCATTTTATCACTATTTACTAAAAAACGAGCCTTTTCTTTGTTGTCAAAGTATTCATAACGAACACCTAAACCAAATTTATCAGACAATGATAATTGTGTATAAACAGCAACACCACCCCAGCTAAGCTTATTTTGTGTACCATAAGCTGCATTAACACCTAATAAAAATTTCTCAGTAATTTGGTATGAAGTTGTTAAATCAAATAAAGAATAAAATTGCATTGAACCATCAGTAGCAATTGGTTCTTCACTACCTATCCAATTTACATATAAATTCCAACCTTCTGTTGGTGACACATAAAACTGTCCCATGTATCCCAGTTTCTCATTGTTATCAACTTTCGAATCAACACCATTTACTACGCCAAAGGTTAATGATGATTTTTCAGAAGTTGCAAGCGTTGCTTTCACGCCTGTGTGGTAGAAAGGCCCATTATTGAAAAGATTCGATAATGAATAATTAAAATTTACAGGAGCATCAATTACTTCATAGCCGATGTGCGTTCCCCACTGACCAGCAGTCAATGAAAACTTATCTGTAGCTTTCCAAGTCAAATACGCTTGCTTGATTGCAAGTGATGTACTTGTTGCACCCGATACTGGACTAATCACATTTCCGTAGTTACCTAAGTCAGCGTGGCTACCGAATACTAAATCAATAACTCCGTCAACTTTGTCAGTTGAGTAAGTCATTTTGGTTTGGGCCAAACCAAGTTGAAACTGACCAGCCTTTTGGTCGAATGCTCGTTCATTAAGAGATACACCTACATTAGACTTAGATTTTGGAGCATTTAAGTTTCCAAAAAAGTAGGTATCTACATATCCTGAAAACGTAAATGGACTTTTCTTTTCTTCTGGTTTTGTTGTAGTATCTTGAGCAAATACGTTTACTACTGTAAACAATGAAAGTACGGTAAAAATTGATTTTTTCATAATTTTCTTTGGTTTAAGTAATCACTAATTAGATTTGATTCTGATGCAAATCTTTCAAAAAAATTAATTAAATCCAAATATTAAGTATTAAAAAATCTAATATTTTTTAAATTTTTATCTAAAACACAGATTATATGTTTTAAAATTAAACTATTTATGGAAATAATTATATTTTATGTTAAAACAAATAATATTTTGATTTTATATCAATTTAACAAATTATATTCTGAAATACAATTTTATCTTACTTTTGTACAATTTCAAGAATTGGGCATAAAAAAGCCCCAAGTCAGATTACCTAATTTGGGGCTTACATATGGTACTATATACTTACATTACCTACTCAATCTTTCATAAGCATTGTGCTGTCAGCATCATGCTTCAGCGTGAAGCCATGC
>JBKBSS010000146.1:0-8043 GCA_046291385.1 Emticicia sp.
AACTCTTAGTTGTGTCAGATAAAGGCTATGGAAAGCGTTCAGATGTTGATGATTACAGAGTAACGTCAAGAGGAGCGAAGGGCGTTAAAACTTTGAATATTACCGATAAAACAGGTGCTTTGGTTTCAATCAAAGAAGTAACCGATGATGATGATTTAATGATTATCACCAAAAAAGGTGTTGCTATCCGAATCAAAGTTTCCGATTTGCGTGTAATGGGACGTAATACCCAAGGTGTCAAACTCATTCGCATGAGCGACACAGATGATATTGCATCCGTAACTCGAATTATCCGTGAAGAAGAGGAGGAAGTGGAAGTTCCAACCGATGGCATCGTTGATGAATCATCAGCCACTGAGGTAACGGATTCACCAGAAACTCCAACAGCCGAGTAAGTAATTTAAAGTAGAGTAGGAGAGAAGGAATAACAGTTATCAGTAAATAATTATCAATCGCAACGGCGAACCGTCGCAACGGCGAACCGTTTTGTAAAATAAAATTCATAAATTATTGTTTATCAGTTTATTATGAAATTTTGATACTACGTAATTGATAATTGTTTACTGATAGTTGATAACTGAGACTGTTAAACCTTTGTTAATTGCTCAGAAATTTTATATTTTCGACTGAATTATTGGTCTAAACCCTAAATTATTAATAATTATCACCAAAACCGAATGTATCAAATGAAAAAAATCATTTTAGCGTCTGTAATGACAGTATTTACAACAGGCGTTTATGCTCAGGGTGCAATAGATGCCCAATTAAAAGATGCTCAATGCAAAACCTCTACTGATAATATAGCTAAAGCCGAGAAAGCAACGCAAGATGCTAAGAAAGCATTGAAATCAGCAACGTGGGTAAAACTCGCTGAGTCTCAACTCGACATGGCAATTGATTGTGGAAAAGACTCAACAGCGTCTGAAAAAGCATACAATACCTATTTGAAAGCTCTTGAAGTAGATAAAGCAGCAGGAGGGAAGGGTGTAAAAGATATTGAAACTGCTATGTCGGGTTCAACTTCAAGACTATATACTTCTTTAATGCAGCAAGGTGCAGGCTACTACAATTTAAAAAATTATAGTAAAGCCCTTAATCTTTTCAAGTTAGCTTCAAATACCAGCCCGAAAGATACAATGGCAACATTATATGCTGGTATCGTTGCTCAACAAGCTCAAATGATGGATGATGCAAAAATAAATTTTGGTAAGTTTATCGACCAAGGTGGAAAAGACGTAGCAGTATTTTATGGTTTGTCTGAGCTTTACAGAAATGATAAAGAACACGCAAAAGCAATCGAAATCTTAAAAAAAGGGATTACTGCAAATCCGAAAGATAAAGATTTGCAAAGCTCACTCATCAACGCTTATTTGGGCGGAGGTATGATGAACGAAGCCATCGACATGATGAAGCAAAGAGTAGCAAGCACACCAAATACACCTGAAAATGCTAAGAACTTAGCGGAGGATTTCAAAAATTTGGGTACATTGTACGAAAACGGTGCGGGTGAGTTTGAGAAAAAGATTCGTCCACTCGAAAGTGAAGTAAGCCAAGTAGCAAAAGATAAAGCCGAGGCAGATAGAGATTTAGCCAACGTAGAAGGTAAAAAAACAGCTCAAGAAGAAGAATTAAAGCGTTTGACTGACCGTTTGAAAAGAGAGCCTAAAAATGCTGCTTCAATCAAAGGAAGTATCGCATCAGTCAATCAAATGATTGCTTCTGCAAATAGTGAAGTAGAAGCAGCTAAACAAAAAATTGCTAAAGCAACTCAAACAGCTCAAAACAGCAGTAAAAATGAAGCGGAATTGAAAGATTTGAGAGCAAAAGAAGCGGAATTGAAAGATTTAGCTGTAGTAAACTACAAAAAAGCTCTTGAAATTGACCCAGCGAACTTTGATGCCAACTATAACTTGGGAGTTTACTATTTTAACTCAGCCGTAGTAGCAAAAGGAGCAGTAGATAGAATGGATATGAAAACTTACAACGAGAAGGGTAAAGCCATCGAAGAGCAAGTTTGCGGAACATTCAATCAAGCAAAAGCATATTTTGATAAATGTAAGTCATTGAAAGCTGACGACCAAGATACAAACGCAAACCTTGATAACCTAAAAGGGGTACTTGAGCAATGTGCAAAACGTAAGTAATTGATTATCAATTATTTATTTAGTGTTAGAATAAAAAAAGTCTGCCAAGAAATCTTAGCAGACTTTTTTTATAACCATAAGTGAAATCATATAGGGGCTATTTCAAAATACTTATTTAACATAATGTAAATTATAAAACACATATAATATATACTTTTATATCTTTTAATTATATTTATAAAGTATAATTAGTAATTTTAAAACTACTCTATCCTAATTTCTTTCGTCCTATCTTATTCGCAAGGCTATCCTACTAAATTACATCTCTTGCCTCTCTTTCACTTATTAAAATGAATCTTTTATGTCTATTTTGTTCTTGCTGAGAATTGAATAGAAAATAATTACTGATACATTATGAATGAATATCCAATTCTCACGAACCTTAGAAATGGTATTTTTTATCAATTCTGAGTAACATTCTTGTTTTTCTGATGTTATGCTTTGTATTTGTAATCGTTAAAAATAATGGTACTGTTGCGGAGTATTAAAATTTGAAGTTACTCTGGATTTTTAAATAATTAACAATCAATAACTTATAAAATATTTTAGCTGTTGATAACTATTTGTAAATTATCTTAAAATAGCCATTTTCGGAAATTAAAATCCACAAACATGGGAAAATCCACGTGGAACAGTTGTTGAAAACTTGCGTTTTTTTGTGAATAAATGTTGATAGTTTTCTAAGGAGTAGAGTCCCCTACCGAAATTAGCTCATGAATGCTTTCAATGCTTTAGGTTTGCGACCTACTTTTTTACGCATCTTTACTTTTTCTGGTCTTTCTTTTATTTTCTTGTCTTCAAAGAATACGCCAAGTGCTTCAATAATAATATCTTTTTGCGACATTCCTTCCCAGTATCCATAATCTTTCATTTGTTCTACCAACTCGTTTGGGCAATCAAACGTTACTTTGGTTGATGGCCCAGATTCTTGCATTGTACTTAATATAGTATTCGCTTGGGCGGCTGCACTCTCGGCTGTTTTACCTGTCGGAACTAAACTTTCAAAGGTGAAATTTTTATTTTTTGCCATTGTATTATATCTTTACTTTAAGTGCTAATTAGATTTTAATATTCAATTAATTGCAGGATTTCTATTGTTTCAGACTTTCCAAAATTTCTTTGGTTAGGCTATAATAGTCCATTGCTCCATTACTGTCTGGCGAATATGAGAAAATATCCGTGCCATTGGCTTGTGCTTCCGAAATTGCAATATTATCACGGATAGTTGTTTGGAAAAACTTCTCGCCGAGTTGTTGTTTGGTTGCTTCAACCAAATCATTACTCAATTTTCTGTTAATTTTCGGGTTGTATCGAGTTGCAAAAACGCCACCTAAATGTGTACTTGGACTTATCTGTTGAAGCTCCGAAGAATAAATTAAGAAGTTACGTAAACCTTCGTAACTCAAAAACTCAGCTTGAAGCGGAACCAAATACATGTCGCAAGCAATCAAGGCGATGCGTGTCATACCTGAAAGTGTGGGCGGACAATCAATCATGATGAACTCATAATTTTTCTTGACTTTATCAAGCAGTAATTTCAAGTTGAACGGAAAAACGGGTGAAGCCTTGATGGTGTCTTCTTTGGAAATCAGTTCGGCAGAGCTTGGAAGTAAATCACCAATCGGAGTTTCGATGGCTATTGTATCAAAAGATAACTCGCCAGTCAGATAATTTCCCACGTGATTTCTTCCTACTTGAACATCCTGTACTCCGAAACAACGAGTCAAACTTGCCTGCCCATCGAGGTCGATAAACAAGACCCTTGCTCCAGCAAATTTTTGAAACGCCGCTCCTAAGTTTTGAGTTGAAGTGGTTTTACCAACTCCCCCCTTGTTGTTAACTACGCTAATAATCATTGAGTATGAAAGAATAATATTTACCCGCAATATAAGACAAATAAAATATATCAGCAATATAGCTATAATTAATTTTATCCACAGTATATTAAAATAAGTAAATATCAATTTTAATATACTTATATTTTGTATAATACTTTTAATTATATAAAATTAGTTATAATGTTTGATATTTATTAAAACAATTGTCCTAATATTAAGTATATATAAAAAAATACAATATAAAAAAATATTTCTTTTTTTATATATTAAAAATATAGTACAAATAAAAATAATAAAAACATTAATACTTTTTAATTCAATAATAATAATCTTTGTTAATATAAAAAATATACAAATAAAGCTTTATTTTAAATTAAAAAGTATTATTTGTAATATATTAAAAGTATTTTAAAATATTACTAATATGTATAAATAGTATAATAAAATACAAAAGTTTTGTAGATGGCGAGGCTTTAAAAAGCGTTTTTAAGTGGCATTATTTTTTGAAAATGATAAACTACCTTATTCGTTATATTGAATGTCTTGAAGAGGACTTTTTGGGGCTTAAAATTAGGGTGTATTTGTTGATAATGTAGAGAGATTAGTCTTATCTACTCTGCATTATGCTGTATTAGTAGATTTTGTGTCGAGAATTGCATTTTCGACAAGTGTTTTGGTAGAAATTGTAAAACGAAAAAGGAGAAAGTCTCCTTCCTCCTTTTTCGTTTTACATAGAATGATTGACTGATTTTTTCTTTTACTTAAAATAAAATCCGCTTGGAGCTATTTCTGTTTTCACCGAATCTATCAATAATCCTGAAGTTTGGTATCTGAAAATATAGCCAGCTTGCTTGTAAGATGGAGTAAGACTTGTATAAATAATATCACTTTCTGAATCGAAATCTACCGAAGAAAATGTGCGATTAATAAAAGTCTTGCTTGTTCCAGTAGCAATATCAACAGCACTTATTTCTCCTTTGAGTTTATAACCATCGGTTTCATCATAAAAATTGTAAGTGCAAAAAAGCGTTTTCTTATCTTTACTAATACTTAAACTGCTTGGAGATTTTTTATCGTTTGTGCCAGCTTTGAATTTTGTCTCGAAAGTTTTTGTATTTGGATTAAATAAAATAATAGCATTTCCAGTAGTCATCCAGATTTTATTAGCTGCATCCAAAACAAAATTATTTGGGTCTGTACCAATTTCAATGCTTTCTTTTACTTCGTCTTTTTGTGTATCAATTACTTTGATTGTAGGTCGAGCATTGACGTTGCCTACATAAGCCAAGTTTCCAATCACAATAATATCTTCCGCACCACTATCCACTGGAATCCTTTTTGTGATTTTATTTGAAACCAAATCAAGGACTGCCACGAAGCCCTGCTTATAAGTATAGTCAGCATTAAAAGTATCCCAGCAAGTAATGTATGCTTTGTTAGTGCCAACCTTCACTACTTTTCGTGGATTATCAATTTCTCCTTTAATACTTGCCATGCTTTTAAATGTACGAGCATTTACAATTTCAATAGCATCTTTTCCATCGGTCGAGTTATCTACTAATATTATTCCTTTTTCGTCAACCTCTGAGTAGTCTGTTATGCCACCTGCTATCGAACGGTTATTTTCTTTCATAAATATGTCAGTCGATGCTGTCTTACTATCACGGCTCACCAACGATAGCGTACCGTTATTATCAAAGAAATTCCCAGCGTTAATAACGAATACGCCATCATCATAGGGTTGGGTTGGAGTGTTTTCGGTTTTCTCGCATGAGCTAAGTGCGATTGTTGTGAGTGAAATGAAACTTAGACTTCTAAGTGTGCGTGTCGATAAAAATTGGTTTGTCATTTTTTTGTGCGGATTACCGCAATTTTATATGAAAATTTACTAATAATGCTTTTGTTAGTTTGGTGTTGCTTACTATATCTGTGAAACGCACAGTTTGCCACGGAATATTCAATGGATATTAAATACTGCTGCCAACTGGAAATTTATACCTGGCATGGCATTGCGTTTGACATTCGGGTAAATAGTATTTGTAAGATTATTGGCCTGTAAAACCAAATTGGCATCTTGCGACATGATTTTGATTTTGTGTGTAAAAGTTGAGTTGAGGATAAAGTATGGCGGGAAAGGCTGCCCCGAATGGTCGAAGGTAAAATAACGTACAGAATTAAAAATGCCTTGAACGCTCGTATTCCAACGTTTTTGACCATAGTAAATACTACCCGAAACTGCATGACGAGGCACATAGATTAGTTGTTTGCCGATGAGGTCTTTGGCATAAACATCATATATTTTTTGTTGTGAAGCGTCGGTGAGTGAATACGCCAAAATCAAACCCGCAGTTTTTTGCTGAATGAAATCATTGTATTTGAAAGAAGAACTAAATTCTAAGCCTTTACTCAAAACCTGTTGAAGGTTTTCGACTCGGTAGTTTTTCTCAGGATTCCAGTATGTCCAGTTATCAATAAGGTTATGAAAGACATTTACTGATAACGAAGATTTAAGATATTTGCCATGCAGTTGTTTGTATTCCAAGCCGATTTCTTTATTGAAACCATTTTCAGGCTGAATATCAGGATTACCCAAAACTTTCCAGTATCGCTCATTTAATGTTGGTAAACGATAGCTACGTGCTACATTCGCCAAAAACTCCAGTTGTTGATTTTTTTTCGTAAAAAGATTGTAATTAAATCCAAATGCGGGTGTAAATGGAGCTTTGTAACGATTTGAAAATGCTTGTCTAAGATTGAGCGTCGTAATGATTTTATTCGGTTGATTATTCCAGCCAAATGTTCTACGTACAAGGGCATAAATATCCCCTCTATTTTCGTAGATGGTATTTGGCCCATAACCATCAACTTTGGTGGCATAATGAACGAACTCGCCGCCAGCTCTGATGGTCAAACGGGCGGGATTTTTATGACTGATAAAATCATGTTCGGCACGAGCGATGTATCGGTCGGTTATGGCGTTGCTTGGATTGAGAAAGTCACCTTTGCCATAATCTAAAATATCTCTGATGAAGCCCAACTTCACTGAAGTATTATCAAGTTGGGTTCCGCCAATGAATCTAAATGCCTGTGTTTGAGTGGTTTCTCGAAAATCAATGATACTCGGTTGAATCGTTAGTTGACTATCAGTAAGCCAAGCATTGAGGTAAACGAGTCGGTAAGAAGATTTTTTGTTCGTATTAAATTTAAAATATAAATCCTGTACGAATCCTTTTTGAGTAGTTTCCGATGGTTCAGTCGAATACTCACGACCTTTTCTGTCAATTCTTACTTCATTTGGTGTAGGAGTTTGACCATCAAAATTTCGGATATTACCACCGTAGAAAAGAGTTTTTCCATTTAATACGCCATTTTTAGAAGCCTTACTGAAGCGTAAACCCGCATTCAAATTACCACTTCTAAAACTTCCGTATTGTCCGCTAATAACTGCATTAATGCCTTTGTTGTTCCAGTTGGGTACGGAGCTTAGCAAAATACTTCCCCCTACTGCATCGCTACCCACACAACTGGCCGAAGAACCATATTGAATTGCCATTTGGTCGAAACCCATCAACGGAATTGTAGATAAATCTGAAAGTCCAACTGTTGGCGAATTGATATTCAAACCATTCCAAAGTACGGCTGTGTGGTTGGCTGATGTACCCCGAAAAGAGATAGTTGTGAGCTGTCCCGAACCATAAGATTTAAGAGCAATTGGTGCTTGAAACTGCAAGAAATCTGACAAACTTTGGTACTGAAATCGAGCTAAATTCACTGAGTCAATCTTCTGTACTTTTAGCCCTGCCATGAATTTTTCGGGTGAAAAACTAAACACCTGAACTTCGTTTAGTTGTTGGCAATCTTTGCAATCAGGCGAAGAAATTTCTTGCGAAAAAGCTCCTACCGATATACCAAAGCCCCAGCCCAAAAACAAGATTTTGGGAATGTTTGACAGGCGTTTTTTTGCCAGTTTTTTGATACGCCGCAAGGCAGCGTTCGCTGGATTTTGCATTAGAACAACGAGTAAAATTTCTGTACAAAAAGCATCACTCAGTGCTAAATAA
>JBKBSS010000147.1:0-8019 GCA_046291385.1 Emticicia sp.
CCATCAAACGGCGAATGGCCGTACTGATACGCTCGCCAGGGATACTGATTTTATCGTTGATATTTAGTCCAGATACCGAAATGAGGGTGTTCGGGTCTAAGAATTTTACACCACTGACCGTGATTTTAGAAATCGTGTATTCTTTTGGTCGCTCATAGCTTACGGCAGCATCTTTTGGTTGGTCATATTTACGACCAAGCCCCAAAGGAAACTGTGCTATGGCATTTGTGGTAACAAGCAGTAAAACAAGAAAAGAAAGTAACTTTTGGATACGCATGATATAATAAGATGTCAGAAAAATCTATTTGAGGAATGCTTCGATTGTATATGTAATTTTAAAGCTAATTTCTTGCTACTACTTTATTTGCTCACTGGTTTTTCCGAAACGTCTTTCACGGTGTTGATACGCCGCAATGGCTTCAAACAAGTGGTTTTTACGGAATTCAGGCCAAAACAAATCATCTATGAAATATAATTCGGCATAAGCCAATTGCCAAAGTAGGTAATTGCTGATGCGGTGGTCGCCACCTGTACGAATCATTAAATCGACATCGGGAGCGTCTTCGGTGGCCAGATATTGTGAAAAAACATCTTCAGTAATATCTTCAACGGCGAGTTCTCCAGTTTTAATTTTCGTTGCAATCTGTTTAGTGGCTTGTACGATTTCCCATTTGCCGCTATAACTTAACGCCAATATGAGTGTTAGTCCTGTATTATTTTTTGTCAGCTCAATGGCATCAGTCATTTTTTTTCGAGCTGATGCTGGAAGGCTCTCAAGGTTTCCTATTGTTTTTACTCTAACATTGTTTTTGTGTAAGTCGGGTACTTCTTCTGCAATTGTTTTTACCAATAATTGCATGATTCCATCAACTTCTAATTTAGGACGATTCCAGTTTTCAGTCGAAAACGTGTATAATGTAAGGTATTTTACTCCCAACTCAACACAACCTTCAACGGTATCACGCACCGATTTTACTCCGTGATGGTGTCCGAATATTCGTAATGCACCTTGTTGTTTTGCCCAACGTCCATTACCATCCATAATAACGGCTATGTGAGAAGGTAAATTGCCTAAATCAATGTTTTCTTTCACTGGTAAATCAATTAACATTAACAAATTATCAGCACTTTATTTAACTAATAGTGCAAAAAGGATTGCAAAGGTAGAAAAAAAGAACGGTGTTTGATAAGTTTTTAGTGAATTGTACTGATTATAAAGTTTTAATATCTAAAATTTTACAATTTGTTTATAAAATGCTTGCTTCAATAACTTTTTATCGACGAGTAGGGCAGTGTACTTTATAAAAGACATAGCTGATTGAGAAATTTGTGTAGTAATACATATCCATGACTTTAGTACCAGGAGTTTGATTCTTTTGGATTGAATACGGGGAAATTATGGAAGGAGGAGAAGTACTTGGTGCTATTTGAACTACTCCATCTTTGTAACCTACTGCATCTATGAGGTCTGTGTTTGTAAATCGGCTTCCGAACTCAATGCCCCAATTCCATTGGTTTCTCCATTCTTTTTTAAATCCGATACCTAATGAAAGAAAATTAGGGCTTGACCTTGTTGTGTACGAAGCATTATTAATACTTACAAGTTTCGCTTTTGTTTGCACGGTAGTTCCACCGTAGCCACCAAAAACGTAGGGGGTCCAGTTATTAACTATTCTTGACGATGATGTGCGAAAATTGGCAAAATTATATTCAATTTGACCTGCTGCCTCTAATATTGCTGCGGTAAAACTATGTCCTCTTGCTTGGTGATAAGGGTCTGATTTTATAAATTTATCATTGCCAGCGAGTCCACCAAACATTCCTTGAACTTTTAACGAAACTGAGCGAGTCCAGTTCATGCGTACAAAAACACTTCCTGCTGGACGAGCGACAAAAGGCTTGAACGAAGGCATAATATCGCCTTTATAGTTGCATACGCCTACGCCAGTACCAACCTCCCATCTTTGGGCAAAAAGACTTGCAGGTAAAATAAATAAAAATATCAAGCTGAAGGTTTTTCGTACAACCGAATTGTAAACAATCATTAAGGATTAGTTTTAATGCTTACACAGAATATGTAGTAAGGTTTATTTAATAGGCGGACATTTTATTTGGCTGGAGATAACAAAACTCAGCGTAATTTGAGTAGTGAAATAACTATCCCATCTTGGAGTTCCTCTTGATATTGACGAGCCATCTATATCAACCCCATATCCATAAATTTGTCGACCATTTAAGCTTGGAGTTGGGGCTCCCGCAAGATTAAAAGGCTGTGCAAGAGCAATATTGGCAAAGTTTTCAATTCTACTTACACCCGTTAGAGCAGAGTAGTCTTCGCCTACTCGATTAGATAAAGTACCACTTAAAGGGTTATAACTTGCCAGAGCGACTGGGTCTGGGTATTCTCCTTTACCTACATCGTCTAAATAATCGAAAGGAGTAATTCTTAATCCTCCTTCAAAACCTAAGTCAAATTTTTCGTTTAATTTAATTTTCACACCCATCCCTACAGGAAAAACGGGTTGGAGAAGAGAATATGCTTTTGGATAAATTGGGTCAATACCTTGACCCGATGTTTGTTTATCTTTCAGGTTTGTCCAACCACCTAAAGTTACTGTTCCAGTTGCCACATCTCTTGCCTGTGGATTATGTGCATAAAACCCTATCCCAATAAAAGTATAAGGCATAATTGTACTTCTTCCTTGGGCTCCTCTGCTATATTGTGGTAAAAGATTGAACAGCCCTGTTATGGTAAATTCCTTTATATCATTTCTGAAATGAAGGTTTCTCAGAAATCGGAGTTGACTGTTGAGATTATCCAAATTACCTTTGGTGTAGGTATAATCATCACCAACTATTCTTGTCCACGTAAAAGCTGCACGAACACCTAATTGTGAAGAAAGCTGTCTTGTATAGTTAATAGTACCATTCCACCTTACATTAGTGATAAGACCTTGATAAAATGTACTGTAAGGCGATAAATCACCGAAATAGTGCGAGCTACCTCCGCCAATTCCTACGGTAGAATACTGATTGAGTTTATTTTTTTTGCTGAAAATTCCAGATTGAGCAAAGTTTTCCTGCGTTGCCAAAAGCACTATCGAAAAACTTAGTATTAGGCCAAGTGCCAGTTTGTTAGGTTTTAACAATTTCATACAATTAGTAAGGTTTGTCAAATTATTTAACGTAATCACAGAAAGTTTTATTGTTAATTTCGGGCGTCAATACCCCATTTTAGTTTTCCTCGTAAAGTTCCTAAGAAATCATCACCTTCCATTCTGACCATTTTTGCTTTAAAATCTTCTTTCTTGACAGTGATAGTGGCTTCTTCGTCAGAGCCAATAATTTTTGCTCTCGAATCCATCGAAACCAGAAAGTTATTACTTCTACTTTCTACTTTAAACGAAATTACGCTATCGTCCGAAACAATCATCGGTCGCACAAATAAATTGTGCGGACAAATCGGCGTAATGATAAAATTGGCAGAATGGGGCATAACGAGCGGCCCACCGCAACTCAACGAATATCCAGTAGAACCCGTTGCCGTTGCAACCATCAGCCCATCGGCCCAGTAGGTGTTCAAAAACTCTCCATTGATGTAGGCATGCACCACAATCATCGAAGATGTATCAGTTTTTGAAATAGCTATTTCGTTGAGTGCAAAATTCGTGCCTTCTTCAAAAAGTTCGGTTTCAGAAGCTGCCGAAATCATGGTTCGTTCATCAACGGTATAATAACCGTTAATGAGCTGATAAATAGTACGTTGTATTTTTTCGGGAGAAATAGCCGCCAAAAAACCTAAACGGCCAAAATTGAAGCCCAAAATTGGAATTTCTCGTTTGCCTACATGGGCGAGAGTTTCAAGGAAAGTGCCATCACCGCCAAGGCTAAATGCAAAGTCGGCATCGAAGATTTCTTCGGGTGTGGCATAAATAGCTTTGGAATCCAAACGAATGCCTGATTGTAACAGAATACGCTTAAATGGCTCAGAAACTTGTACTTCTACCTTGTGTTGCTTCAATTCGTCGAAAACCTGCTGAATATAAGGAACAGATTCTACACTAAATTTACGACCGTGAATGGCTATTTTCATTGGAAACTACCCCCAGCCCCTAAAGGGGGGTTGATACTAAAGTAATTTATATACTTTGAGGCACATCAATTTGATGGTAAAATTACGAAGGAATGTTATAAAAGCTATTTTTAATCATTACAAATCGAAGCTTTCGCCTTGTGTTGGAATGAAAATTTCTTGAAAACCTGCTTTGTTCAAACGATTTTTGAACATGATTTGGTTATCAATTTCACCGTGTACCAAGAAAAGTTTTTTGACTTTAGAAGTATCCTGACACGAAAGGTGCTTTATCATTTCTTTATAATCGGCATGGGCCGAAAACGAATCCATGATTTCTATATCAGCCCTGCGTTTGAAAGTTTCTCCGAAAATTCTTACTTCGGCTGGTTCAGATTTTAAAATCGCTCCTAAACTTCCAGGTGAGCAATAGCCGACCAACAAAATTGTAGTTGATGGTTTTTCGACATTATTTTTGATGTGATGTTTGATGCGTCCAGCCTCAGCCATTCCCGATGATGAAATGATAATACAAGGTTCTTTGCTATCATTCAAGGCTTTCGATTCCATGACATCGCTTATGTAATGTAGGTTTTCAAAATTGAAAGCATCGCCGTCACGCTTGATATATGCCAAAATTTCAGGATTGAAGCATTCTTCGTTGTCTTTCATGACCATCGTAGCCTTTACCGAAAGCGGACTATCGACATAAACAGGAATTTTGGGCAACATTCCCTCGTGAGAAAGTTGGTCGAGGGCATAAATGAGTTCTTGTGTACGGTCAACTGCAAAGGCAGGAATGAGCAATTTTCCTTTCTTTTCGATACAAGTTTGATAGACAATTCGCAGCAAGTGCTTTTTCATATCGGCTTCTGGCTCGTGTAGTCTATTGCCATAAGTAGATTCGCAAACAATATAATCGGCTTGTGGAAAAGGTACTGGACTTCTCAAAATTTTATCGTCGGGTCGGCCAATATCGCCTGTGAAAAACAATGTTTTAGTTTTATATTCTTCCTCAAAGGTCAGATAAATTCCTGCACTTCCGAGCAAATGCCCCGCATCATAGAATTTTGCAATCACGCCTTCTTCAATTACGAAAGGGTTTTCATAATCAACTGTTTTGAATAGTTTTAAGGCCGCTTCTACATCATCGGCATTGTAGAGCAATTCGTAAGGTTCTTCGTTTCGGCCAACTCTTCTTTTATTGATGCGTTCGAGGTCTTTTTCTTGAATATGTGCCGAATCCAGAAGCATTATCTCGCACAAATCTTTGGTAGCGGGTGTGGCATAGATTGTTCCTTTGAAGCCTTTTCTGACCAAGCGAGGCACAAGACCAGTGTGGTCGATGTGAGCATGGCTCAAAATAAGAAAATCCACTTCCTTGGGGTCAAACCCAAAATGTAGGTTTAGTTCGGTTGTACCGATTCCTTGAAAAAGTCCACAGTCCAGTAATATTTTTGTTCCTTTATTGGTCGTAATAAGGTGTTTGCTGCCCGTAACTCGTTGAGCCGCTCCGTAGAATTGAATTTTCATATATCCAAGCCCCAAAAGGCGTTTTGTTGTTTTTATGCAAATAAGAGAAAAATATTTTGTCAAAAAAAGATACCTAAAATAAATGTTGATGAATGGCATTGTTGAATTTGGAAGTTGTGTGATAATTACCCTAAAATTTCAGAATAATCAGTAAAATAGTTTTATTTGTAAAAAATGCAGTAAAAAATGACTTATCCAGTTGCCGAAATACAGCAAATAATAAGCGAAGAACATCAAAGTCGCTTAATAGATATGAGCATGTTTGAGATGACAGACGATGTTTTTTTTGCTTTCTGTCAAGCTAATGACCACCTTAAACTCGAAAGAAACCCCGACGGAATAATTCTATTTATGGCACTTACAGGAGGAGTTTTAGGCGAAAATAATGCAGAGTTAAATATTGACTTAGGCATTTGGAAACGTCGTAATGGAGGACATATCTATGATTCATCAACGGGTTTTAGGTTGCCAGATGGTTCAGTGCGTTCGCCTGATGCTGCTTGGGTAAGTGAAGAAAAATATGTTCAAATTTCGGAAGCAGACCGTAGAAAACATTTGTCTGTTGCTCCTGAATTTCTTGTGGAACTCATGTACGAATCAGACAGCCTAAAAGAGGCTCAAAATAAAATGCTTTCTTATATCGAAAATGGTGTTTTGTTAGGTTGGTTAATTAACCCCAAAACGGAAAGTGTTTATGTTTATCGTGCCGATGGCACAATCTCAAAAGTAGAAGGCTTTTCGCAAAATCTTTCTGGCGAACAAGTTTTGGCTGGTTTTGAATTTGATTTGAGTTTATTGAAAAAATAAATGGCTTAATAAAAAAGAAGGGTTAAGGTGCAATCATGCCTTAGCCCTTCCTTTTTTATATGATTTCTTACAAATTCACACCACGTTTCCACGGAATGAAGTCGTCTTGACCTAAAAGTTCGGCTTTTGTTAAATATTCTCCATTGGCGAGTCCAATCAACCAATTCAATAAAGATTCTCCGTTTTGTTCGATAGTTTCTTCGCCTGTGATGATTTTGCCCGAACTAAAATCAATAATGTCTGACATCTTTGCGGCCAGTTTATTATTAGTCGAAATCTTGACCGTTGGCGTTACTGGGTTTCCAGTTGGCGTGCCAAGTCCAGTTGTAAATAATATAATCGTCGCACTCGAAGCCGCCATTCCTGTTGTTGCCAAAACATCATTTCCTGGCGTACAAAGCAATTGTAAACCTGCTTGCGTAGGTTGTTCGGTATAATTTAAAACATCGGCTACGGGAGCATTTCCGCCTTTTTTGGCTGCACCTGCCGACTTGATAGCGTCAGTAATTAACCCATCTTTGATATTTCCAACCGAAGGATTCATATCAAAAGTTGCTCCTACGGCTGCTGCTTGGTCGGAGTATTCTTTCATTAAATCGGCAAATTTTTGGGCTTTTGGCTCATCAACACAGCGATTGATTAATTCTTGTTCAACGCCACAAAGTTCTGGAAATTCCGCCAAAAGCGTTGTTCCGCCCAAACTTACCATAATATCTGATAAATGTCCGATTGCTGGATTGGCCGAAATTCCCGAAAAACCATCCGAACCACCACATTTCAAACCAATAGTTAGTTTGCTGATTGGGGCTGGTTGACGAGTTTGTTTATTGATTTCGATGATTCCTTTGAAAGTCTCACGAATAGCGTCCGACATCATGGTGTGTTCCGTTCCGTAAGTTTGTTGGTCGAAATACAAAATCGGTCGGTCAAACAGTGGGTCACGTTTTAAAACTTCGGCTTTTAAGTAATCAATTTGAGATTTCTGGCAACCTAAACTCAGTACCGTTACGCCCGCAACGTTGGGATTTACAATCATTCCCGCAAACAAATCGCAGAGAGCATCGGTATCTTGATTTGTGCCGCCGCAACCAGTTTCGTGCGTCAAGAATTTGATTCCGTCAACATTTTGAAAAATATGCGAAGGTGAAATTTTGATTTTTTCGCTGCTTGGGTCGGCCAAAGTAATTGTTTCGAGAGCTTCGGTATTTCCCGAATTAAATGCCGTCAATAAATCTCTTACTTGATTACGGTAGATTTCGGGTTGAGCATAGCCTAATTCCCTCTCGAAAGCATCTTTTATAATCAAAATATTGCGGTTTTCGCAAAAAACCAACGGCACAACCAACCAATAGTTACGAGTTCCGACGCTGCCATTGGTTCGGTGATAACCGTTGAAAGTTTTTGTTTTCCATGATTCTACATTGAGTGGAGTCCAAGCTGGTGCGGGTTGGCGTTTTTCGACCGAATAGGGGTCTGATTCGTGTTTGAGATTGAAAGTTGTTATTTGGGCTCCACGTTTGATGGGCTGCGTAGCTTTTCCTACCAAAACACCATACATCGTTACGTGGTCGCCAACTGATAAATCTTCGGTAACAAATTTATGTTTT
>JBKBSS010000148.1:0-7989 GCA_046291385.1 Emticicia sp.
ATGATTTACTCATCACCATTGGCCCACGAGTCATGTGTTCCATTCCTCCTGCAATAAAAACTTCGCCATCGCCTGCTTTAATAGCACGATTGGCGTGAATAACCGCCGACATCC
Source organism: Emticicia sp. (assembly GCA_046291385.1). Taxonomy (GTDB): domain Bacteria; phylum Bacteroidota; class Bacteroidia; order Cytophagales; family Spirosomataceae; genus Emticicia. Next base: position 115 of record JBKBSS010000148.1, read on the forward strand.
CCGACGAACACAGACGATTAACGGTTTCGCCAGGAACTGTATAAGGCAAACCAGCCAAAAGCAACGCCATACGAGCCACATTTCGATTATCTTCACCTGCTTGGTTGTGGCAACCTAAAATTACATCTTCGATGGCTTCGAGTGGAATATTTGGGTTGCGTTTGATTAATTCTTTGATAGGAATTGCCGCTAAATCATCGGCACGTACTGGCGATAAACTGCCACCAAAACTGCCAATTGGCGTGCGAATGGAGTCTATTATGTAGGATTCCAGCCCCGTAGCGACGGCCGCCCTGCCCCCCGATGGGGGAATACTGTTTTGATTCATATTTTTTATTCTATAAAATCTAAATAGTTTTCTTTTGTTATAACGCTAAATTTTGCTTCGGGATAAGCATTTGCAAATGCGATGGGGATTTTGGCTTTTTTGTTTCCCCACTTAAACTCAAACGCTTCTATTTCTTGATTTCTAACTTCGATACAATCTATTTCTTGTTGGTCGTAGGTTCGCCAAAAATAGGTTTCAGTAAACTTTCGTTCGTACTCGTTCTTTTTTAAGCGTTCAATAAATAGATAGTTTTCCCATAAATCGCCGAAGTCGTTTCTAAAAGAGATTGTTCTGAAATCATTTAAAACCGCATTTCTAACTCCCGTATCCCAAAAATACCAACTTGAACTTTTGGTTACTTCTTTTCTTAAATTTTTACTAAAACCTCGTATTTTCTTCAAAACATAGACTTTTTCTAATAAATCTAAATATTTCTCAACTGTGATTTTGCTTATTTCTAATTGATTACTCAATTCTTGTAAAGAAACTTCTTTACCAATTTGGTAGGCTATAAGTTTTAATAAATCATAGATTTTCGAGGAGTTTCTTATACCCTCATAATTGATAATATCTTTCAAAAGATAGGTTGTTACCAAATTTTTTAGATACACTGCTTTATCATCAACATTTTCTAAATTATAGACATCTGGGTAGCTTCCATAGATTATCCTTTCCTCCATTTTGGAACGTATTTCGACCAAATTTTCATGATTTTTTAGTTCTGTTTGTGCAAAAGGGAAAAGTTCATGCCAATATGCTCTTCCTACCAAAGGCTCTCCCAGTTTATTGCTCAAATCAAATGCCGAAGAACCACTGGCAATAATTTTTAACTCAGGCATTTCATCAACGATAAGTTTCAGTATTTTTCCTACATTTGGTATTACTTGTGCTTCATCAATTATGAGCAAATCTATATTTGAAAATAGCCTTTTATAGTTAATAACGCTTCTTACTTCCAACTCTTTTTGGTAATAAATATCTTCGCCATTTATCCATAAAGTTTTTAAGCCTAACTCTTTTTCTATTTTTTTTATCAAAAAAGTCTTTCCAACTCTCCTTGCCCCGTAAAGCACATTCACTTTACCAGAAACCAAGTGTTTTTTGATTGTAGTTTCTAAAATTCTTTTTATTTCCATCTTCTTAATCTTTTATCAAAATAAAGAAAAATATTTATAATATTCAAATTTAGCTAAATTTGAATATTATAATATCTAAATTTAGCTAAATTTGAATATTATAATATCTAAATTTAGCTAAATTTAGATACTAACTACAAAATCAGCACTTGTTTTGGCTTTTACATCTTCCAAAGTTACATTTGGCATAAGACCAATAAGCGTGAGTTTTCCTTCGGGATAAGCAAAAACTGCCAAATCGGTAATAATCATACTTACTACGCCCGAAGCGGTCAAAGGCAACACGCACAAGGGTACGATTTTGGGCGAACCATCAGAATTTGTGTGCGTCATGGTTATAATCAACCGCTTTGCTCCTTTGGCCAAATCCATTGCTCCGCCTACGCCCAAAAGTGGTTTTCCTGGAACTGCCCAGTTAGCGAGATTTGCGGCTTCGTCACATTCCAAACCGCCCATGATTGCCACGTCGATATGTCCGCCACGAATCATAGCAAACGATTCGGCACTATCAAAATAGCTACTTCCTTGCAATGGAGTTACGGGAATTTTTCCTGCATTTACGGGGTAATTCATTGCTCCACCGCCATCGGTGGGCATCGGGCCTACGCCCAACATTCCATTTTCAGTATGAAGAATAATTCCGTGTTCTTCGGTGATTAAATCGGCTACCAAAGTCGGAATTCCAATGCCGAGATTTACAACATCGCCTTTTTTCAATTCTTGCAAAGCACGTTTTGCCATATTCATTCTGACTTCATCAACTTTTTTGGAAGACGAAACCGATGCCGAGGTGCCTAAATCTTCGAGCGTGAGCGTAGCTTGTACCAAATAATCTACAAAACAACCTTGTGTATGTACATTTTCGGGTGCGATTTCGCCGACTGGAACTATTTCTTCAACTTCGGCAATCACCAAATCGGCAGCCGTTGCCATTGCTTTATTAAAATTATTTTCGGTCATGCGATATTGCAAATTTCCTGCGGTATCGGCTCGCCACGCACGAATAAACGCTACATTTCCTCTGATTCCTTTGACAAAAACCTGCTCTACGCCATCAATGATTTTGGTTTCTCTGCCTTCGGCAATTTTTGTACCTGCTGAGGTTGGCGTGTAAAAGCCTCCAATACCTGCTCCGCCCGCACGAATGGCTTCTGCCAGTGTACCTTGTGGCAAAAGTTCGGCCTCAACCAAACCAGCTTGCACGGCCTTTACAGCATTCGGATTTGAAGTAAAAAATGAGCCAATTACCTTTTTTAATTGTCCGTTTGCCAAAAGTCTATCTCCGCCTAAACCTGGTTCGCCAGTATTATTGCCGATGAAAGTTAAGTTTTTAGTATCAGTTTTTGCTAAAGCGTGCATCAGGTGAACAGGATTTCCTGTCATGCCAAAGCCACCTTGTAGCAAAACATCTCCATCTTTGACCATCGAGGCGGCTTTATGTAAATCTATTATGGGTACTTGTTTCATGTAGTCTTTTTAGATTTTAATTGATAAGTAATTTGCGAACTGGAAGTTCGCTCCACAGTTTACTCAAAACTCTCATACGGCAGTCCCACATAATTTTCGGCAATTGTTTTTTGATAAGCTTCGGACATTCTTAAATAATCAAATTTTGATTTTTGTAATAATTGCTCAAAACTGCCATTTTCAGCTTGTTTATGACATAAATAAGTCATAAAATTTGAAAAATCTTGTACTCGCCAAACTCGTGCTACACATTTTTTAGTATAATTACTCAGTGATTCTTCGTTGCCGTCTTTATAAAAATCCGTAATTCCTTTGGCTAAATTTCGTACATCGGCTACTGCAAGATTTAAGCCTTTTGCACCAGTTGGTGGCACAATATGAGCGGCATCGCCTGCCAGAAACAATCGACCAGCTTGCATATTATCAATCATAAAACTACGCATTGGCGTGATTGATTTTTCAAAGATTTCTCCTTTATCAAGTTCGATGCCCAAACGATTTTCGAGTTCAGTCCAGATTTGTTCGTCTGACCAGTTTTCTATTTTTTCATCGTTGGGAACTTGTAAATATAAGCGACAAATTTTTTCAGAACGCATACTTGCCAAAGCAAAACCTTCGTGGTGAAAAGCGTAAATCAATTCATCGTAAGTGGGTTTTGAATAAGCCAAAATTCCCAGCCAACTAAACGGGTAATCAATCTTGAACTCATTGTAAGATTCTTTTGGTAAAGTTTTACGAGCCAAACCATGAAAACCGTCTGTTCCTGCTACAAAATCACAGTTTAAAGTACCATTTTCGCCGCCGTGAGTAAAAGAAATACTTGACTTTTCAGTCATAAAATCATTGATTTCAGTAGCGTCTGCTTCAAAAATGATTTTAATATTTCTATCCAAACAAGCGATTATGAGGTCTTTTACAACTTCTTGCTGGCCGTAAATTGTTACTTCTCTTTGCGTATGTTTCTGAAAATCAATGCGTTGCGTAACGCCATTATAGGCGATATAACAACCATGATGCACCAAACCTTCTTGGTGGAGACGGTCAGCTACGCCCAATTCTTCAAAAACTTCTACGGTATTATGTTCTAAAAGTCCCGCACGAATACGATTTTCTACGTATTCACGGCTACGGTTTTCTATAATAATACATTCAATGCCTTGCTTTTGCAACATTAGAGCTAAAGTAAGCCCAGCAGGGCCAGCACCGATGATGCCAACTTGGGTTTTTATTATTTTCATTTTCAAAAATTGATTCCTAATTCTTTGAATACTTCTTCAGCGGCGTGAATAGCTTCATTGGCAGCGGGTAAGCCACAATACAAGGCAGATTGCATGATAACTTCTTTGATTTCGGCAACCGTAACGCCATTATTAAAGGCGGCTCTTACGTGCATTTTAAACTCGGTTTGGCGGTTGAGAGCTATCAACATCGCCATCGTAATCAAGCTACGGTTATGCTTTGAAAGATTAGGTCTTGTCCAGATTTCGCCCCAAGCATAATTTGTTATAAACGACTGAAAATCAGCATTAAAATCATTGGTTTTGCTATTTGCACGGTCAACGTGGGCATTGCCCAACACGGTTCGGCGAACGTGCATTCCTTTATCAAAAGTAGCCCCCTTACCCCCAGAAGGGGAAACGAAAAAATTGATTAAAGTTTCGGCGTATTCTTTGGGCAGTTCGGTGGCCGATAAATGTCTTGCGTGAAGCACTTTTAAAGTGGCATTCGGAATATTTGCAACCAAAAATTCTGCTTGCTCAACGTTCGTAACGGGGTCTTCATCGCCTGTAATGACAAGCGTTTCAACGCTCAAGTTTTGAAGCTGATTTCTGAAATCGGCATCACGAATGGCACAACAACAATTTGAATAACCTTGCACATCACTTCGCAAAAACATGGTGTGGGTTTCGGCTACTTTTGTGGGATTTTGCTGTCTGAAATCTTCGGTAAACCAACGCTCCATCGTGTCTTCAACGATTGCCTGCATTCCATTTTTTGTGATAGTTTCTATACGACCATTCCAGCGTTCATCATTGCCAATTTTTGCTCCTGTATTGCTCAAAACTATCTTCTTGAAGCGATTGGAGTGATTTATTCCAAGATATTGCCCAATCAAACCGCCCATCGAAAGACCGCAAAAATAGGCGGTTTCGATGTTTAGTTCGTTCATTAAATTGATTATGTCATTACCTAAATCGTCAATTTTTAATGAATTTTTAGATTGTAAATCCAATTCTATTTCATTCGGGATTGCAAATCCCGAATAACTCTTGCTACCACCATGTCCACGAGTATCGTATTGTAGCACTCTAAAAAAGGGTAGCAAATATGGAATTAGTTCGTCCCACATCATCATTTCCGAACCCAGTGAGTTAGAGAAAATCAAGACTGGACTGTTGGGTGTACCTGTTATTTTATAATTCATTTTTCAAAATTTCATCAATTATCTCCAAACTATTACCAATCGAATTTTCGGCTTTAAATAATTCTTCTAAATTCGGTAAATCAACTTTCATTTCTTCGAGCACTTCTTTTAAGTGTTTTTGCTGTGAAATAGCAGATTTACAAGCTTTTTCTACTAATTCGTGGGCATTTATTTTGCCTATTCTTGTAGCCAAAGCCAACGAAATATTTTCGGCATAAATCAACCCTTTGGTGAGTTCGAGGTTTTGAAGCATTCGTTTTTCATCAACTTCTAAGCCCGAAATCAGTTCGATTGCTTTTTCAATACTTCCTGCGGTGAGCAGCATTATTTCGGTCAAAACTTCCCATTCTGAATGCCACAAACCTGCCGAACGCTCGTGTTCTTGGGGCATAGCGGCCAATAAAGTAGCTACCAAATTTGGGATTCGGTTGGCATTTGCCAAAATGGCGGCACAAGTTACGGGGTTTCGCTTGTGGGGCATGGTGCTGGAGCCTCCTTTGCCCTCGCCCGCACCTTCAAATACTTCACCAACTTCGGTTTGCATCATCAACGATACATCTTTGGCGATTTTTCCGAGCGATTGATTTAATATTCCGAAAACCGATGCCGTTTCAACCAAATTATCTCGATTTGACTGCCACGAAAATGATGGTTTTAAATCTAAAATATCAGCCAAACTTTGTTGAACTGGCTTCGATACATTGGTATTTCCGCTACCTACTGCTCCGCTTAGTTGAATGACCAAAACTCGTTTTTGCGTGCCTTTCATTCGCTCTTTGCTTCGCTCAACACTTTGTAACCAACCCGAAGTTTTGAATCCAAATGTAATTGGGCGAGCCTGCTGGAGTAGCGTCCGACCAATCATCAAGGTATTTCGATGTTTTTTGGTAATTTCTACCAACAAATCTGATAATTCAACCAGTTTATCGTTTAGCCAATAGCAATATTCCTGCATCTGCAAAACCGTAGAAGTATCTACTACATCTTGGCTGGTTGCTCCCAAATGTACGTACTTCGACGCTTCAACATCATTATTCTTAACGATTTGAGTAAGCTGCTTGACCAAAGGAATGGCTGCATTTCCACCCAGCTTTATCTCTGATTTCAGTTTATCAATATCAATGAAATCGACCTGACAGCAATTATCAATGATTTGGGCAGCTTGAGGCGGAATGATACCATTTTCGGCTTGGGCAATCGCCAAAGCTCCCTCAAAACGCAACATTTGGGCAATTGTCTGTTTGTCAGAAAAAAGCTCATTGATGGTTTTGGAATAAAAATATTCAGAATATAAAGACATTTGAATTTACGAGTTACGAGTTACGAATGTGAGAATACTACTCGAATAACCTTCTCGTCATTCGTAAATCGCAATTCGTAAATCATTTTATACTTCAAAAAACACAGTTTCGCTTTCGCCTTGCATATTGATATTAAACTCATAGACATTATTACCTTTTTTCTCAGCAATCAATGTACTTTTTCTTTCGGCAGGAACGGCATTTAGCACTTCATCAGTTGCATTTAGTTCGATTTCATCAGAAAAATAAATGCGAGTATAAGAATGAATCAACTGCCCACGCATAAAGACAATTACTGAAAGATACGGAGCTTGTCCAGCAACTGATTTTGGCTTGATTGTGCTGAAAATAAACCGATTCTGAGTATCAGTTCCTGTACCGAAACGCCCAAAAAGTTGATTTTCACCATCATTTTGCCAGATTTCAATCATTGCATCGGGAATCACATCGCCATTACCATCGAAAACTTTGCCGATGATTGTGATAGCTTCGTCATGCTCAATTAGGCTAACCATCTGATTATCAACCAATTGCTTAAAATTATATAAATACTGCTCGGATGTGAGTCCATAAGCAAAGTATGGGCCGACTGTCTGAGAGGGAGTTTGATACCCCCCCGCCCCTAAAGGGGAGCTTGAAGATGTGACGTTTATAATATTATCCATAATTTTAAAATCAAAAATTTTATCCCCCTTAGGGGCGACCGTCGCTCGGATAGGGGTGTTTTTTATATCTTTTCAAAAGGTGTTGCGTTGTTGCCTCTTAGGACGAAATCGAAGCGGTAACCGAGTGCAAATTGTTCTTCGGTAACTCCTAAGTCAAATTTTGAAATCAATAACTCACGGCCTTTTGGTGGAACACTCAAGAAAATTGGGTCGTATTGCAACAATGGGTCGCCTGGAAAATACATTTGCGTAACCAAACGATTGGTAATATTGGCACCAAACAACGAAAAATGTATGTGGTTCGGACGCCAAGCGTTGTAATGATTTCCCCACGGATAAGCCCCTGGTTTGATGGTATAAAACTTATAATTTCCTTCGGCATCGGTCATGCAACGCCCTGCACCCAAGAAATTTGGGTCGAGCGGAGCATCGTGTTGGTCAACTTTGTGTACATAGCGGCCGCACGAATTTGCTTGCCAAATTTCTATCAAAGGATTGGGTATTGGCTGTCCGTTTTCATTCATTACTTTTCCATGAACCACAATTCTTTCAC
>JBKBSS010000149.1:0-7947 GCA_046291385.1 Emticicia sp.
TTGATTTTCGATTACTATATCTTGGGCTGTACCTGTGGCAGCACTGGCAAAATCGCCAAAAGCGGCTTTCAGTGCTGTTGTATCTTTCAATACGTTGGGTGTCGCAATTGTTTTGGCTTCCGTTTTAGGGGCAACTTTTGCAGGCTCTTCGGGTGGAGTTTGAGGCATAAAATACATATAACCTGCCCACATACACATCAACAACACGATTCCGATAAGCTGATTTTTATCTACTAATTTTTCCATTAAAATTTAAAAATACGTAAAAAATATTAAGGCATTCACTGAGAGATGCCGTATTGTACTACAAAATTCGCAAAGATTAGTTATAAATCCTAATCAAGTATCTGACACTTAGACCGTTAATCATAAAATAGCCCCATAACTTCAATGAAATCAATAAAGTTGGGGCTGTAGGTGATGATGGATGATAAATGTTTAATTATAATTTTACATCCCAATTTTCACGAAAATAAAACTTGTCATGATAAGACAGTCTTGTTATTGCTTTGTTTTAGAAAAATCAATGGCAGCTTTCACGAAATTTACGAAAAGTGGGTGAGGAGTCATTACCGTACTTTTTAGTTCTGGGTGAAACTGCACACCAATAAAATATGGGTGATTGGGCAACTCAACGATTTCGACCAAACCACTTTCTTGGTTCACGCCCGAAATTACCATTCCTGCGGCTTCGTAATCTTTCAAATATTTATTATTAAACTCCCAACGGTGGCGGTGACGCTCACTGATGTTGGCTTTGCCGTAGATTCTTCGAGCCAAAGTTTTGTCTTTGGTTTTGCAAGCGTAAGCTCCCAAACGCATTGTGCCGCCTTTGTCGGTTACAGTTTTTTGCTCTTCCATCAAATCAATGACTGGAAATTGTGTTTCTGGGTACATTTCTGTCGAATGTGCTTCTGCCAAACCAATTACGTTTCTTGCAAATTCGATACAAGCCATTTGCATTCCTAAGCAAATTCCGAAGAACGGAATGTTGTTTTCACGTACATATTTTACTGCCGCAATTTTTCCTTCAATACCACGCTCTCCAAAACCTGGGGCAACCAAAACGCCATCAAGTCCTTTAAATTTTTCGGCAATGTTATCAACTTCTAAACTTTCAGAGTGAATCCATTCGATAGTTACTTTGCATTTATTGGCCGCTCCTGCGTGAATAAACGATTCAATAATTGACTTATAGGCATCCTTTAACTCAATATATTTACCTACTAAACCAATTTTTACATGCTCAACAGGATTTTTATATCTGTCCAGAAAGCCTTTCCATGCTTCCATGTCGGCATCTTGGTCGTTATAAATATCGAGCATATAAAGTACACGCTGGTCGAGGCGTTCTTTTTGCATCAAAAGCGGAACATCGTAAATCGTTTCGGCATCCATTGCTTCAATAACCGAACTTTGCTCAACATTACAGAAAAGGGCAATTTTACGACGAATTTCGGCGGGAAGTGGATGCTCGGTGCGGCAAACAATAATATCGGGTTGAACGCCTGATTCTTGCAACATCTTTACTGAGTGTTGCGTAGGTTTGGTTTTTAGTTCACCCGCCGAACTCAAATATGGCACAAGCGTAAGGTGAATTGTGAGCAAATTATCTGCTCCTAAATCCCATTTTAGCTGACGAACCGCTTCCACAAAAGGCAATGATTCAATATCTCCAACGCAACCACCGAGTTCGGTAATAACGATGTCGAATTCACCAGTTTCACCCAATTGCAAAATATTACGTTTGATTTCGTCGGTAATATGCGGAATAACTTGTACGGTTTTTCCGAGATAATTCCCACGACGCTCATTCGTAATTACGTTGTAATAAATACGTCCAGTTGTTACGTTGTTTGCTTGTGAAGTCGGAACATTCAAGAAGCGTTCGTAGTGACCTAAGTCGAGGTCAGTTTCTGCTCCATCGTCGGTTACATAGCATTCGCCGTGTTCGTACGGATTGAGTGTCCCTGGGTCAACGTTGATGTATGGGTCAAATTTTTGGATGGTTACTGATAATCCTCTGGCTTGCAAAAGTTTGGCAAGAGAAGAAGCAATGATGCCTTTGCCGAGTGAAGATGTAACACCACCCGTTACGAAAATATACTTAGGGTTACGTGTGGGCGGCAGTCCGCTTTGTCCGTGTACTGACATGAGTTTTGTTGTCTTTGATTACGGGATACAAAGGTACAGAATTTTGCTGGATTCTGTGGCGTAAAAAAAACAAATCTACTTTTTTTAGTTGTAAATTGTTTATTATAAGTTGATTATGGCACAATATTTATTTGCAAGTATAGGTGTAGTTTTCTTCGTGAGTTTCTTCTTTGCCAGTTTGTTTTTTTGTTACTTTTACTTTAGAGGCGTAGCCGTCTGGCGTATATTCGTAGATGTAGGTAAAAGTCATGTCGCCGTTATCAGCATAGATTTTGGTCGAAGTAGCATTGTTTTTATTCTGAAAGTAAGTAGTGTTTTCGCCACCGATAGTTGCCGAGAATATCGTGAAATACATCATCAGATTATTGAGCGGAGTGTTGATATAGGGTGATTTTTTATCATCGAAGCCCATGTTTTCTAAAACCAACTTGTCTTTGCCGTTCTTTACTAAAAACATTTTTTTGATATTGCTATTGGCATCGTATTCAAATTTAGTTGTCAAAACTTCATCGAACATAGGCATTAATAAATCGACTTTTTCGATTTGTTTATTGGTGTTGTTATATACCTTACTTTTAAACTCAAAAGTTTTATCTGGGCTATCTTTCACCAAAAAATTAATCAAAGTGAGGTTTCCATTGGTATCATATTCATAGGCAATGTAAAATAATTCATCGAACGAACTAAAGACTTTTGTCGGAAGATTTTTTTCGTAATTAATTTGATTGAAATCGGGAAAACCAGTAAAAGACATTAATTGATTTTGGGCATTGTAACTCAAGTTATAAATTATGCCATGCCCGTGGTCAGCATCTTTTAGGTAGCACAGTTTTTGCACGACAGATACCTCTTTTTTATTCAAAAGCGTTATTTCCTTATCGCTACAAGCGAAAAAAGTGGCGATAATGAATATTAGACTTAGTGAAAAACTATATTTTGGTTTTGACAGAAACATGAGTTATTACGAGATTAAAAATATCTTTGAGGCATCATTGTAACTCGTTCAATCGTCAATTTATTGTTAGAACTAAAGCTGTGCAATAAACTTGCCAATAAGGCTGACAGGGAAAAAATAATAGAAAGCCTTTCAAATTTAATTATTTAATACGATAAATCCTTAATTTTATTGTACTTCCAAGCTTACTGTTCTTATCTATGTTGCAAAATACTTTCCAATGTTCGATACTCAAACTGAACCTAATTTTAGGGTTTATCACTAACAAATGTCTAAATATTGCTGAAAAACTTATGCTTCATCATTATTTTTCAAAATCTCAAAAATAAACTTCAACTTTCATTGAAGCTTTTTCGTTGGATATTTGACTATATCTATTACGATTTGCATCTTGGTTGTCGGAAACGAGAATCTGTGTTTTTATCTACTCGTTGTTCAGTCAGATATAACTTTGTTTCTTAATTCGCTGCAAATCAAAGGTTTAGTATTGTTTCGATAAATGTATTTAGGTTACGCATTCGTAATTTTAGCGATGATTTTCGGTAAAACACTTGTTGCCGATTCTCGTTGGTTTATCGAAATCATTACTCGGCTGGCTTTACTCTTTGGTCACTTATTTTTTATTTCGGCTTTGGCAAATATCAAACTAATACCCACCAAACCAAACACTTTAGGTTATCAAACCGTTAAGTGAAGATAGACGAAAATTTTATGATTAGTAAAGTAGCGTTAAGTAAATATCGGGCTTTGGGCGATAAAGAAGCCGATGCAATTATTGACCAAATAGTTAAGCAGGATGGAGCAGGTTCTTTGCGTCAGCTAATGCCTTTTTTGTCTGATTATCAGAATCTTAGCTTTCAAAATCAATCTCCGATTCTTCAAGAGTTTTTATCTGTAAATTCATCATTACCAACTTTCTACGACAAAAAAAAACTCATCCGAGCCGCCGATTTTTATCGTGAAAATCAACAAAACATTGGACTAATCTTGGGGCTTTATTCATTGCCATACTGTTATTTAGGTGCTGATGGGGCGAGGGTTTTGTATTTATCGGAAAGAATCAGAAAAGATACTTACAAACGTTTGTTGGAAACTGGAAATTTCTTGAAAGAAATAATGAATTATGATAATTGGCAGAGCGAACGAATGTTTGTTATCTGCTTGAAAGTCAGACTTTTGCACGCAACAATCAGGTATTTTACGCTTCATAGCAAACAATGGGATTTGGCTTGGGGATACCCAATCAATCAGGAAGATATGTTGGGGACAAATCTGGCTTTTTCGCTCGTGGTGTTGCGTGGGATGGAAAAATTGGGCTATGCTGTTGATAAATCTTACGAAGAAGCGTATCTAAATACTTGGAATGTAATAGGTTTTTTGTTGGGCGTTAAGCAAGAAATGATGCCCGAAAGCTATTTAGAAGCAGTAAAAATAGATAAATTGATTGCTGAACGCCAATTTAAGCAATCAGTTGAAGGTCAGGAACTTACGGCATCTTTGATGCAAGTTGTACGTTCTTTCGCACCAAGCGAAATTACCGCTGATTTGCTCCAATCTCAATCTCGAATGCTACTCGGCGAAAAATATGCCAAAATGCTGGGCATTGCCGAAACAAATATCCCCAATACTTTGTTGAAAGTATATAACACAACATCGGTTTTGATGTCGAAAATATTTTAGATTGTAGGACAAGTTTTCAACTTGTCTCGCTCACGAAAGCATTTAGGTTAAAACTTTATCGCTATAATTGACAGGTTGAAAACCTGTCCTACATATTATGACACAAGAAAAAATAAGACAAGCATATACAGAATATGTACTCGAAAATGGTAAACAGCCAGAGTCTGTTTATGCTTTTTGTAAGAAATTGAAAATAAAAGAAGAAGCATTTTACGATGAATATTCTTCGTTTCCTCAGATAGAAGGCGAGGTTTGGAAAGCATTATTTATTGAAGCCCGTGCAGCTGCCGAGCGTGAAGAAGTTTATCAAAACTATTCAGTTCGTGAAAAACTACTGGCGTTTCTTTACACTTGGATTGAAACTTTGAAGAAAAACCGTAGTTATATCCTAAAGTCTTACGAAGGTTTCGAGAAACCAATTTACACCAAACGAAATGCTCAATTGGTAGATTTTAAGGCTTCGTTTTATGATTATATGAACGAACTTTTGATGGAAGCCCGTGAAACCCGTGAGGTTGAACAACGCCCGATTCCGCAATTAATGCAGCGTTATCCCGATTTATTTTGGGCAAAAACGCTCTTTGTACTTGATTTTTGGGTAAATGATACAAGCAAAGCGTTTGAGAAAACCGATACAATGATTGAGAAAACCGTCAATACGGCTTTCGATTTATTAGGTCGTTCGCCGCTTGATTCGTTATTTGATTTAGGAAAGTTTATTTTCCAGAATAGAAAGTAAAACAAGTTTTCAACTTGTTTCATACACAAAAATAGGCAGTCCGTCGCAGCGGTTGCAAACTTGTTCTACAATAAAATATATGAATTCACAAGAAAGTATCCCCACATCGAAAGTTGCCCGTGCAACGCAATTTGCCAAAGCAGGCGTAAAAGTTGGCGGTAATTATATCAAACATTATAGCAAAAAAATCTTTGACCCATCACTTACCAAAGAGCAGCTTCACCAAGAAAACGCCGCCGATGTTTATGATACATTGAGCAATTTGAAAGGAAGTGCTTTGAAAGTAGCTCAAATGATGAGCATGGACAAAAATCTATTGCCACGTGCTTACACTGATAAATTTGCGATGTCGCAATATTCAGCTCCGCCATTGTCGGCCCCCTTGGTTATCAAGACTTTCAAGAAATATTTTGATAAATCGCCCTCTGAGATTTTCGATAAGTTTGATTTGAAAGCCGAAAATGCGGCTTCAATTGGGCAAGTGCATAAAGCCGAAAAAAATGGCAAAAAATTGGCTGTAAAAATTCAGTACCCAGGTATTGCTGAAAGTATCAGTTCGGATTTAAAAATGGCTCGTCCGTTGGCGGTGCAATTATTGAATTTGAATGATGCCGAAATCGACCGATATTTTAGAGAAGTTGAGGAAAAACTAATTGAAGAATCGAATTATGATTTAGAATTAGAGCGTTCGGTTGAAATCACGAATGCTTGTAGTCATATTCCAGATTTGTTTTTTCCGAAGTATTATGCTGAATTTTCATCGAAAAGGATTTTGACGATGGATTGGATTGAAGGGCAACATTTGAAAGAATTTTTAGATACAAATCCTTCGCAAGAAGTGCGAAACCGAATCGGGCAAGCACTTTGGGATTTCTATGATTATCAAATGCACACGCTTCGCCAAGTTCATGCCGACCCGCACCCAGGGAATTTTTTAATGACTCCCGATGGGCGATTGGGCGTAATTGACTTTGGTTGTGTGAAAGTGATTCCCGAAGATTATTACGATAATTATTTTGCTTTGATAAATCCAGATACGCTACAAGATGAAGCTGAAATTCAAAGAATTTTCTGGGTTTTAGATTTTATTGTGGAAGAAGATTCACCGAAAAATAGAGTATTTTTCTCAGATTTATTCAAGAAAATGATTGAATTGCTCGGTCGACCATTCAACTCAAATACCTTTGATTTTGGACAAGCGGGTTATGTCGATGAAATTTATAATTTCTTTGAATACGTATCGAAATTGCCCGAATTGAAAGACGCAAAAGCAGCTCGTGGTTCGCAACACGGATTGTACGTAAACCGCACCTATTTTGGACTTTATACAATTTTGAATGATTTGAAGGCCGAAATAAAAACGACTAAGCCCGATTGGTTAACTCCTAAGCATTTGAAAGGGGAATTGGTTTGATTATTATAGATTTCTTTTAGAGACGTTGCAGTGCAATTAGATTGTGGCAACGTCTCTATTTTTTTATACTAACTCATTGCATAATTCCCGAATTTGGTTTTAGTTTGTTGATACCTTAAACCTATACTTTTGTAGAGCAACTTTTCAAATTGCTCTACAAAACGACCTATGAAAATCTCAAAAATTGCACTTTCGCTTGTGTTTAAGTAAATTATACTAAAAATTATTGCTTCCGAAAACGGTAATTTATCGTATCAAGTTTCTTTCATTTTCAACTCAATAGTATGATGCTTCGTCTTAATTTTTGTTGAATAACAATAATTTACAACATTTGAAATAGATATAGATTTTTCATCAAGTTATTTTTTTAGGCTACTTTTGTGAAAATTTGAACACCTATTTTATTGATAAATCATTGTAAACCATGAAAAAACTCTCTCTGCTCATGCTGCTTGTGGTTGTGTCGGTCGCTTGTCGAACAGCGAAGACCCCACAAAATAATACATCAAATACTCAAAACGAAATTGCGGTAACTTTTCTACATCTCAATGATGTCTATGAGATTTCGCCGCTTGATAATGGTAAAATAGGCGGTATGGCTCGTGTGGCTACCGTTCGCCAAGATTTATTGAAAGAAAATCCGAATACGATTACCGTACTTTCGGGCGATTTTTTAAGTCCGTCAGTAATCGGAACGCTTCGCTACGAAGGCAAAGGAATCAAAGGCCGTCAGATGGTTGACGTAATGAATACTGTTGGTGTTGATTGGGTCTGTTTGGGCAACCATGAGTTTGATTTAGACCAAAAAGATTTACAAGAACGTATCAACGAATCTAAATTTAATTGGTTGAATACCAATGCTTTAGAAAAAGTAAAAGACGAATACGTACCATTCGGAAAAGTAGTTGATGGCGTGAAAGTACCGTTCTTGAAAACGACAATTTTGACATTCAAAAATGCCAAGGGCAATGAAGTAAAAGTCGGCATGTTTGGTGTTTTATTGCC
>JBKBSS010000014.1:0-16633 GCA_046291385.1 Emticicia sp.
TTCCAGTCAGCACCTGCCCAAAGCGTCATATTATAGATGATTGAGTTTGGTCCGTAATTTACGTCAGGAATATTTGGCGTGTATTGACGGTTATATTGTAAGCTCGAATTGAAAGAAAGTTTATCCGAAAACTTATAATCAGAAGCCAAATTGAAGTTTGTGATATTCAATTTAGTATTCGGTACGATACCACGCTGCGTAGTTTGTGACGTAGAAAAACGCAAGTTATATTTATCGCCCGATGAAGAAACAGCAATATTATTTGTCGATAAAATACCTGTTTGCAAGAAACGCTCCATGTTATCTTTTCCACGAGCAGTCCACGGTGTAGAAGTTCTTTTTCCCGTAACTGGGTCGATAGGGCTATCGTATTGCGGAATTAGCTGACCGTCAAATTTTGGTCCCCAACCACCATCATAATCACCATCGTTCAAGCCACCACCTTTACCATCGCCAAAAGCATAACGTCCGTGGTCGCCTGGGCCATATTCGTCTTGTACTTTCGGAATTGCATAAAAGCCATTATCAAGCATCGTTGAAGAGTTCACATCAACCGAAAAACCACGCTTATCTTTAGTTCCACGCTTAGTTGTAATCAAAATAGCTCCGTTTTTTCCACGGAAACCATATAAAGCTGATGCCGAAGCACCTTTCAATACCGAATAACTATCAATATCGTCAGGGCTGATATTCCAAGTATCAGAGTTGATAGGCACACCATCAACTACGTATAAGATTTCGCTATTTCCACGCAATGAAATATTTGGCTTACGTAGCATTTCTTGTTGAACACCAACCGTCAAACCTGCCACTTTACCAGCCAAAGCATTGATTGCATTTGGTTCACGTGCTTTGATGGTTGAAGCACCGTCCACACTTTGAATAGCATAACCAATGCGACGAGCATCTTTCTTGATACCCAAAGCAGTTACTACAACTTCATTCAAAGTTTTGGTATCTTCTTGCAAACTTACATTAATAACTGACTGATTACCAATTGTTTGCTCTTGAGTAACAAAACCAATTGCCGAAATCACTAATACCGAACGAGCTGAAACATTGCTTAGTTTATAGCTTCCGTTGGCATCTGAGTTTGTTCCTTGATTAGAACCTTTCACGAGTACACTTACCCCAGGAATTGGGTCTCCGTTTGGAGCAGAAATTTTACCACTTACACTTTGGTTTTGAGCATTGGCATATATCACGGCCAACAACATACAAAACAAAATTCTGATGAAACCAGTAAATCTGGTTTTGAGTAGAGATTTGTTCATAAAAAATGATTAGAATTATTTGGGTTTATCGTGTTATTTTCAGCAAAAAGTAGGTTTTGGAGGCTGAAAATTTGATGGTGCAAAGGTGCGGCTATTGTATGACTTGAATATGAAGCCAAGTTTAAGCTATTGTGAAGGAATTATGCTACTTGTTATGTTTTTGTTAAGTTTTAAAAGAAAGACTCTAATTTTTCAATCCATTTTTCGAGATTTCTTGCATAAATCAATCTATATTCAGCAATCATACTGGCGTGTTTTTGCTGAAATTCCTCGGTCATTTTCTTATTCGTTTTGCTATCTCTTAGCACACATTCAAAATTATTCACTCGCCCTACAAATAGCTTATAATCAGCACTTAATAAGGTTTTGTATTGAAAATGAAAGCAATTTTTTGTATAAAACTCCATGGCAGTTTCATTGATTGCCAAGCCTTTTGCCAACCAATTTTGTTCACGACAAAGTCCCTCATACTCAAAATATTTTCCACTAAACAAACCATTTTTTTTGGTTTCGGATGCTTGCGTATAGAATAAATAATTATCGGGGCTTTCAATATCGACGTGAAATTTTCGGGCTTGCATTTTCTCAAGCCATTCGGCAATCGTCAATGGCTTGAAAGAATCAATAAATAAATCAAAAACATATTCTTCTCCCTCATATTGCAGCAGCAGTGCCACATGATAACCCCAAGTAAGCAAGCCATTTGGCGAAATATTATTTGGGTCAGGGAGTTGTATGGTTTGTTTTGAATCGTCTCGATAACGTGTGGGAGCATAAATCCAAATTTTATTGTGCTGCACACCGTAGCTTCGCAAAACTAATGATGCAAAGTGCGTAACATTATGGCAATTTCCTTGTTTATAATCAAAGAGCGGAGTAAGCAAATATTTTAATTCTTCAAAATAGTTGTCGAAGTAATTATCAGTAATGCGAGAAAGTCGGCTTTCCGTTTTTGTTAAAACCATTGTTAGTATTTTTGGCAAAAATATCATTCTCAAACGCCCAAATTTTCACTTCCTCCATTAAATATTTGTTAATTATTCAAACCTAATATTAGCTTAACAATTTATTCATATTTAGATAAAGTCAAGCTAATTTTAAAAGACTTACTTTGCTATGATTAACCAAATCAGCTTCAATGTACGACCGTATTTTGTAATGAATAGGAGTACGCATAATGTTAAAAATTGGCGACTGAGCGAAGCTGAAGTTCCAATTTTGGGCGTTTCGACTACGCCCAACGACCAAAATGACAGTTTTTTGTTTTTTGCGTAACTCCTAATAAATACTTTTAATACAATGTTGACTGCCGACTATTGACCGCTGCGGCGGACCGTCGTGAACTAAATATCATCTCAAAAAATCAATCAAAATGTCACCAATTAAATTAGTTGTTTTCGACATGGCTGGCACAACCGTGCAAGACAAAAAAGAAGTTGAAACCTGCTTTGCCCGTGCCTGTGCCGAAACGGGCTTAACTGTTTCGGAAGAAAGAATATTGGCCTTGCAAGGATACTCAAAAATCGAAGTTTTCAGGCTTCTTTGGGAAGAACGAATCGGACAAAACCACCCCGAATACGAAGAAAATGTGGTTTATTCTTACGATTATTTCCGAATGATTTTAGAAGACCACTATAAAGCCAGCGATATATTCCCTACGGAAGGCTGTCTTGAAATATTTGATTTTTTGCGTAAAAACAACATAAAAATAGCCCTAACTACGGGTTTTTACAGAAAAGTAACCAACATTATTCTCGAAAAACTTGGTTGGCTCGATGGCTTAGAATTTAACTACGTAAATACTTCGGGCAAATCGGTGATTGATGTTTCTGTTGCCAGCGATGAAGTTCTGAAAGGTCGCCCCGAACCATATATGATTCAAAAAGCCATGAAACTGATGGGCGTGGCTGACCCTTACGAAGTACTCAATATTGGCGACACTCCTTCCGACCTGAAATCGGGCGTAAGAGCAGGCTGCCGACTTTCGTTGGGCGTTACGAACGGTACTCACACGCACGACCAATTGAAGTTTATAGGAAACGATGGCTTGATTACATCTTTGAAAGAATTGAAACCAATTATTGAAAATATTAGCGTTTTAAGCGAAGCAGAATGAAAAATTTCGATGTGATTATTGTCGGTGGAGGCATCATGGGGGCATTTCATGCTTACCACGCAGCCAAACTTGGCAAAAGTGTACTTATCTTAGAAAAAGACAATTTTCCTGTAAGTTCAACGGTTCGTAACTTTGGGCAAGCCGTGCCGTCGGGTTCGTCGGGCAGATGGTTTGATTATGGGCGTAGAAGCTTAGAAATTTATAAAGATATTCAAGCAAAATTTGATATTTCAGTTCGACGAAACGGCACTATTTATGTAGCTTCTGATGAAACCGAATGGACGCTTGCCAATGAGCTTTTTGGCATTCATCAAAGCAAAAATTATAACTGCGTTTTACTCTCGAAACGCCAGTGCTTAGAGCAATACCCCGAACTTAAAGCTGAATATGTAAAAGGTGGAGTCTATTATCCAGATGAAGTAAGTGTAGAGCCTAACTTATTGATTTACAAAATATTAGATTATCTACAAGAACAGTTTAAAGTTACCTATAAACCAAATTCAACGGTTGTAGAGTGTCAAGAAATAAATGGAAGAACTGAAGTAATAACAGCCAGTAAAGAAAAGTTTTCTGCTGAAAAAGTAATTATTTGTAGTGGCTATGTTTTCAATTTACTTTTTCCAGAAATTTACGCCAAAAGTGGATTAGTTGTAAGTAAATTACAGATGATGCAGACCGTTCCGATGAAAAATATTTCGCTAAAAGGAAATATTCTTACGGGTCTTTCTATTCGTCGTTATGAATCATTTGAAGAGTGTCCGTCATATAAAAATAGTACAATACCCGAACATTACACCGAACTCAAAAAATGGGGTATTCACATTCTTTTCAAGCAAGCCATTGATGGCTCAATCATCATCGGCGACTCGCACGAATATGCACCCGTGGGCAAAACTGATGAACTGGGTTTTGATACAAAAGATTATGTAAATAAACTAATGCTCAAAGAAGCCGAACGCATTGTAAATTTTCCTGTTAATCAAATTGCTCGTACTTGGGCGGGGTTTTATGCCCAACATCCCGACGAGATTTTTGAGTACAATATCTCGCCCAACATTCATATTTTCACAGGAATCGGCGGAAAAGGCATGACAACCAGTGCGGGCTACGCCGAACAAAATATTCAAAGGTTATTTTTATAGATTTACCTTCGACTTCGCTCAGGCAACGAATGTCAGCAACAGTTGTGGCACACCTTCAAGGTTGTGTCACAAACTGTTTCAAAAATATTTTTACCCAACAGTATTATATTCTGATTCGTTTTGTGACGAAACTTCCCATAATAATTTCCCTTTCAGATACTTATTCGAGAAATAGAAAAGCTGTACAATAAGCAGAACAAAACAAACGAACGAAATGATGTAGCTGAATGTCATTAGGATATTCAAAAACGATATTTTTTTCAAGAAAAACTCTCGATAAATCAATAAAACTACACTTCCGAGATACCCGACTGAATCGCAGATATAGACCAAAAAACCGACATTCCCACGGGCTTTGAAAAGAGCAATTAGTCGTTCAAAAACTACGGTTTGAATCAATAAATAAGGCAAAAACAAGCCAATTCCGAGACTTAACATCCAAGTTTTGGGCAAAATGAGTGCCGCTTGGAATGCCCAAGTACTTCCGCCACAAAGCAAAACCGCCACAAGCATCATGCCCGAAAATGTAAGATAGGATTGAAAATTGCTTTTGATGAAAGCATTTAAGGCTATCAAACTCACAACTATTAGTCCGATGGTTGTTTCTATTTCTGAAAATATGGTTTTATTGAATTGTGGGTCGATTTCTCGCCATACTTCAATCGCAAAATTATCTCTGAAATCTCGCATCGTAGCCAAAAGCAGATAAATGCCCATAAAACACAAAAGCCCCCAACCAAACTCTTTTATTATCAAGGTTTTATCAGACTTTTTCATGGCTACTCGCTGGCTTCTGAGAGCTAAATCTTCATCATTCGGTGGCGGAATTTGTGCCAACATCCAGACAAAAAGCAAGAAAAGAGGCAGAAAAAAAAGCCCGATTGCAAAAGGAAGATGAAACTCAGTGATGTGATAGGTTTCTTGCAGAAATAAATAAATGGTTTTCAAAACGCCCGAAGTCATCACCAAGTTTAGACTCAGACCGAGAGCCAAAAATTCGGTCAGTTTTCGGCCTTCGAGAAAACTAAAAATCACGCCCCAAACCATTCCCAAAGGCAAGCCATTCAGGAATAAAAAAACAAAATTATACGGAAAAGGCACAAAACCAAAAGCTATTAAAGCGATTTCGGCAAATATTATCAAACTGATAATCAAGGTGATACGTTTTTTTGATTTCAACTCAGCAATTACTTTTATACCGATGACTTTTGAAAGCATATACCCGAAAACCTGCGAAATTATCAAGATAGTTTTGTAGCCGACTCCCCACAGTTCGTAGTTTTCGTAAAGCCCCGTTGTGAAGGGTTTTCGGAAAGCATACATACAAAAATATGTACCAAATGCCGCTATAATACACCAAATTGTGAGGAGAATTTCGGACTTTGTGAGCAGTTTCTTCACGAATAGTTACTGGTTAAATAAACCGTAAATTTCGAGAAGCAATATAAACTCATCATTAAGTGAGTATTATGTTTAGATTAGTTTTCGGTGCAAAAGTCGTGGATAATTAGGTTTTCTATTCTGCCCGAATGCCCTTACCTTTGTTGGGTTAAATTTTTGCTTACTAAAAAACCATTACAGATGTCGAATTGGTATCAAGGGAAAATTCGCTACCAAAAGGTAGATGAGAAGGATAGAACAATCAAAATCACCGAAGTATATTTAGTTGATGCCGTTTCATACACCGATGCCGAGGCTCGTGTATATCATACAGTTGCTTCAAATACGCCTGATTTTCAGTTATTTGGACTTTCAAGAATGAAAATTCACGAGGTGTTTTTTGTTGAAGAAGGCTCAGAAACTTGGTACAAAGTAAAGGTGAATTTTATTAGTTTCGACGAAAAAGCTCAGAAAGAAAAACGCACGCCTTTTACGATGCTCATCAATGCCGAGAATCCATTGTTGGCGTATCAATTAATTTCGGAAAGACTCGGCACGGTCGAAGATTACCAAATTACGGACATTAATATTACAAACATTTTGGAGATTATTCCTTACGAAAAACCCGAAGAACAAGTCTTGAAAAGTGGAAATTTCAAGCCTTTGGCCGAGGTTTTGGCGAATCAGGCTGAGTAGTAACACAAGGCGTCGGCCGTCCAATTTCTAAATTGTTCCGATGGGATGGTCACAAGTTAGAAACTTGTGCTACAATAAAAATGAGTAGAATAATAAAAGAAAAAGTCAGAGGCAAAGCCCCTGACTTTTCTGATTTTAACACCAATATGAATCAATTGAACTACCGAAGTAGTTGATTCAAGTCTCAGCCATGAGCTGATAATCTTTTTGTTTTCACAAATATCTTTTATTTTTAGTCCACTGACTATAGTCGATGGACGAGGGTAAAAACTCTTTTTCGCTAAAATTCCTCTGTTGACTATTTACCTTCTCCCCACCCACTCATTCAACTTCTTATCGTAAACCAGTGTTGCGTCTGGCCATTCTATGTAATGTTTCATGGCGAGGTAGCTATCGAGGTTTCCTTTTTTTATTAATTCTTGAAACAGGAAATTACCTCTTTCTATCAATATTTTTTCTTCTAAATGTGGAGTGTTCGCTACTTCTTCAAAAGCTTCGGGCATCAGTGAATCTGTAGCGACGGTCGCTTTCTTCAATCTGAATTTTCCGAGAACCCCTCTTTTATATTTTGAACTATTCCCGACTGGACGAATCATAAAAAAATAATTCCAGCCATCGGGTGTTTGGTGGTATTTTTCAATGCGAAAATTCGGTAAGCTTTTCACATAGAATTGTCTGTATTGAGCATCAAAACGAGTTTCGTTGGTGGCACTCGGAGCTTTTGTAAAAACGTAGGTAACAATGTTTGTAAGCAATGTATCTCGTTGATTATTAGAGAAATAATTCGATACATCATACTTATTCGACTGGCAAGAAAATATCATTGCCGCAAGCAATGATATTAAGGATACTTTTTTCATATTGGTGATAAAAGTTCTCTGCCGAAACAGAGAACTTTTTATTTTTATTACATTGACAACTAATCTAAATGTGTCAACTGTGTACTGCTTACTTGATATAAACCACTGATTGTGGGCTAAACTCAGCCCAAGTAGCTGTCCAGTCAGTTGCTCCGAATGCACCGATATAATCAGCAGCAGTGAAGAACGAACCAAGACCTGTTACCGAACCACCAGTTGCGATTGAAGCTGAAGCCGTACCGCTTACTGCAAACGATGGGCGACCAACCTGGAACAATGATGGACTAATACCTGTATTTACATAATTAGGTACAATCTTATTTCCTGCTTGAGCTAAGAACCAAACTGATGGTACTTGTGTACCGATTGCCAAAGGAGCAGGAGTTGTAGCAGTGTTTACGTCACGTACTGCAAAACCACGTGGTTCAGAGGCAAAACCCAGACCAAAACCATTTGTTCCCCAACCATCTACACCAGCCAATACTACATTTTTCAACACTAATTCGCCTTTTTCCGCATTAGTTGCAGTTGTTGCACCATCAATGTAAACACCGTTTGGATAACCAGTAGCAAATGTATTATGAATCTTTAATTTATTGTTTCTTCTTAAATGGAACGCATTTTGGAACAATGGACTAATTGAAGTGGCCGCCGAACCTTTAGCACCAATCAAAGTGAAGTTTGAGAATGTACCTGAAGTATATGGCTCTCTTGCATTTCCTTGACCGTCGTTATCAACCTCGAAACCGTTTGAACCAGACTGGTCAGCTTGAGTCGCTCCACGGATACCGATACCGAACTGTACATTTCCACGGAAACCATTATCCACATCAAAATCATCATCTAAACCTTTGTAAGCAATCAAATATTTAGCGTTTGCAGTTCCACCAAACCACTCGAATGAGTCGTCAAGACCGAAAGTTGCCATCAAATATTCCATTGATGTACCGCTTCCTACCGAACCAAATGTAAATGAGTTTACTTCTTGGTTAGGGTTGATTGGCACACCTGCATATTCAACACGTACATATTTCAAACTACCTGAGTTATCTGCATCGTCAGCACCACCGTGCCATCCTTTGTAGCTACCTTCCAATTGACCAACGCCATTTGGCAAGTTGTTTTTTGCTTTTCCACAAATTACTAAACCACCCCAGTCACCTGGCTCTCTTTCGCCAACGGCTCTTTCAGATGTAAACACGATTGGTTCAGCAGCAGTGCCTTGTGCGATAATCTTGCTACCACGTTGAATAATCAAAGTACCTTTTGAAGCACGGTCTCCGATAATTACTGTACCTGGCTCGATTGTAAGTGTACCAACTGCAACACCCGTTGGCGTTACGTCAGTTGTGTCACCACCTACACGTACAAAACCTACGAGTTTATAAATTTTGTTTTTTGTCCAAGAAATATTTCCTGTCAAAACACCTCTTACTGTAACGATTTCTTTTGGCGGAATTGCCGTTACTTTTACAGTAAACGTTGTTGGAGCAGATGCTTGATTTTTTGCGTCAGTAGCAATAATTGTGAAGTTTACACTTGCACCAGCCGCCAAATTCTCAACTGTATATTCTTTTGTGTAGCTATCAGCAGTTACGCCATCAGCATACGTTTTTGTGTCGAAAGCTGCACCATTTTTCAAAACTGTTACAGTTTTCAAGCCACCTGGGGCAGAAATTGAAGCTGTAATATTTACTTTTGCCCCTGGGATTCCCGAAGCCTCAGTTCCAGCCGAAACGATTGGTGCTGGTGGAATTACTTCTTCTTCTTTACATGAGCTAATAAAAGCGGCCGTCGAGAAAAGCAACGTAGCCGATGCTAATAATCGAAAATACTTTTGAAACTTAATCATTGTTTTTGGAGTTTGGTTTACTATTTTTTTTATGTGCTGTTACTAATCTATTACTTTTTTGAGAGTGTGTAGCTGAAACCGAGCGTTACTAAACTACCTGGTTTGTAGCTTTGCATTACTTCGTCAGTTTTGCGGTCAAATTTTCCATCCTGATTACCATCTTGTAAAATCAAAGCTGCTTGATTGAAAATATCGGTTACACCACCTTTAATCACCCAACGGTCTTTGAAACCTTTCGAGAAAGTAAGGTCAACCACATTTCTTGGCATTTCGTAAAGGTCTGGGTAGCCTTCAAAACCAATCGCAAAAATTCTTTTTCCGATTACATTATAAAGTAAACTTACTTGGAAATCTTTGTCAGTATTATTATAATTCAAGCCAAAATTTAAGATATAAGGCGATTGCCCTTGTAGCGGACGATTATCTGATTGTCCTTCTGCACCTTCACGCAATTGAACTTTGCTGTAAATCAAGGCAGCATTGAACAATAAACTCATTTTTTCGAGAAGTGGTGAAGCTGTCAAACTTCCTAAACTCTTGCGAACTTCCAATTCTAAACCTGCACTTTTGGCGTTTTGAGCATTTTGGTAGATAAAAGTTTTTGCTCCCAACGAACCGCTTCCTGCTTCGACTTCTAACTCAATCGGATTTCTAAAATTTTTATAGAAAGCCGCTAAACTTACGATTTCCGAAGGTGTCGGATATAATTCCCAACGCACATCAAAGTTATTTACAGTTGATGATTTCAATCCTGTATAACCTTCGTAAACTACGTTAAAATCAAAATCATAGAAAGAAAATGGTGCTAATTCACGGAACTCTGGACGATTGATTGTTTGTCCGTAAGCCGCTCTAACGAGCATTTTTTCTGAAAAATTATAAGATAAATTCGCCGAAGGTAATACACTCGTTACGGGGTTTCTTACATTTACCTTTGCACCACCTAAAAATGCACTCTGCAAACTTTGCGTGTTGTCTTCAACTCTTACACCTGCAATAACATTTAGTTTTTTACTCAACGGAACATTAGCATTTGCATAATATGCCAATAGTTTGTTTCCTGCTGTGTAAGAATCGTTCGGATTAGTTTGTTCGTCAATTCTGATACCCGTTGTGCTATTGATATTATTAAAAAGATTTGTAACCGAACCAGTGAAAAGCTCTCCGCTGAAGTTATTGCCACGCACGTAACCAATATTACGACCATTAAATGAGCGGTCTTTATCTTCGTAGAACAAACCAGCTTTTACTTCAATTTCAGTATTTTCTGCTTTCGATAAAGCTATTTTTTGCGTGATATTTACAGCTCCTGTGTAGCTGGTTTCTTTCATTTCTGAGAACCAACGACCCAAATAGAATGCCTGTGCAGTACCGATTGGAACGTAAATAGTTTTTGAACCATTCGTCAAGTCAACATCTGAGCGATAACGACGATAATCTGGTTGCTCACGATTCGAGCGGTTATATCCACCAACCCAATCAATTACAGTTTTGCCTTTCAAGAATGTGTGCTTACCAGTGATTTGACCTGTGTAAATTCCACGATAAACTTGGTTAAACGATTGATTATCAGGATTGTAGTTTGCTTCAATTGCACGACCACCACGTTGTGTGTAGTTTGAGTTACTCATTTGATTGAATAAATTTTTCAACTCAACTGAATGATTTTCATTGAAACGGAACGCCCAATTATGAATCAAACCAACTCTAATATTGCGGCTATACTGACTGTCTTTGAAGAAATAAATCGGCGATTGCGTATTGTTTATATTAGCGTTAAAATCGTTACGGTCAATCAAGAAATTTGTGCGACTGTCTGAATAATTCAGGGCCGTTACGTTTCCAACTTTGATTTTACCGATATTAAATTTATAGTTTCCTGTCAAGCCAAAACGTTGGTCAGGTGTAGCCGTTGCTTTATTGGTAGTCCATTCGTTTCTTAACGAACGCCCAGTTGACTCCAATTGAGCAGGATTATTCAAAAATACATTGATATTTGATGGAAAAAACTGTGGTAAATCGTAATAACCATTATTGAAGCCCGTCCAATAGTTTTTACCTTGATTTGGTTGGTAGAAATCACCAAAAGTTGTTGCCTGACGAACCGAAGTACTATAATCAAGCACTAATGAATTTTTATCGGGAATATTTTTGGTGAAGATTTTTACTAAACCACCCGCAAATTCACCAGGTAATTCGGCCGAAGGACTTTTATAAATCAACAAACGGTCGATTTGTGAACTTGGAATAATATCAAACGAGAATGATTTTACGTCAGTTTCCATACTTGGCGTAAAAGCATTGTGAAGCATTACATTATTATAGCGTTGGTTTAAACCACGAATATTGATAAAACGCTCACCCACAATCGTGATTCCTGGTACACGCTTCACAACTTGTGCAGCGTCACGGTCAAGCGTTTTGGCAATTTGTTGGGCAGAAATACCATTAACAACCATTTGCGAAGCCTTGATTTCAGAAATCAACGAAACTTCTGTATTTGTTAGACGGCTGGCCGTTACCTTTACTTCTTGTAGTACAACTTTATCTTCTTCGAGAGCTGCATTAATTTCGAGAACTTTATCAGCCTCTACCGTCACTTCTACTTCTTTCACTTTATAAGAGACATACGATATTAATATTTTCTTTTTCCCAACTGGTACTTTCGAGATTGAAAAAAAACCATTTACATCAGTAGCAGCACCTATTGTAGTTCCGTCAATTCTTACGGTAGCACCGATGATGTCTTCATCAGTTGCAGCATCTTTGATTGTTCCACGAATAACCCCTGTTTGGGCGAAAGAAATAGCAGAAATAAATAATAGAAGAAAAGTAAGCGTAATTTTAAATTTGGAGTTCATAATATATATTGGTGTTTTTTTTATTTAACGGTACAAAGGTCAGAATCTAATGTTAATTAATTGTTAACTCTGCATTACGAGTTGGTTATGATTATGCTTATAAAGTACTAAGTATTTTTACCTAAGGTTTCTTTTCGATAAATACCCTATCAATTCTTTTGGCTTGTCAGTCTGCAAAGCATTGATATTTAAACCAATAGCAGTTTCCCAACCTTGAGCGTTATCATCATCGCCAAGTGTATCGAGCCAAATTGGAATGTTAATTTCAGCGAGTTTTTGTGAGATTTCGGGTGAATATGTCTTAATATTTCCATCTAAAACCGATGCAGAAAAACTCAAAATAAAGGCTTCAAACTCGAAAGAAGTCTTTACATTAGATAAAGGAGTCGTAATTATAGGGATAGTAGGTGCGAGTTTTTTCCATTGAAAAATCTGTTGCGGCGAACAGTAAATCACAACCCGCTCACGCATTTGGTATTTATCAAGTAAAGCCACGATTTTTTCGGGGTCGGCTTCTTTTATATCTAAATACAGGTTTACTTTTCCTTTGGCTTCCATCAGAAACGAAGAAAAAGTTGGTGGAGAAATCTCCGTGCCTTTGATTTTCAACTTTCTAAAATCACTCGTTGATATTGCCGAAACTTTGCCTTTTCCATCGGTTGTACGCTCAAGATTGGCATCGTGCATCACCACTGGAACGCCCTCAAGCGTAGTTCGGATATCAACTTCTACATAATCAACGCCTATTTCGATGGCTTTTCGGAGCGATTCAATGGTATTTTCGGGTACATCGACATGAAAACCACGGTGAGCAACAATAATAAACTTATTTGAAACTTTTGGAAAAACAGTTTTGGATTGACCCAATACAACATTCGGAATCACCAAGAGTAATATTTTAAAAATAAGATTTTTCATAGTTCTAACGATTTTGTAACATCGTCCAAAATTACTCTTCGCAAGTATCTACAAATCGGTGTTTATGTTATGATTTTATTAACTTTCAAGCAAAATAGTATCTAAAAAAGTATTAATTGAATTTTTACAGGTTTTCCAGTTTTCGGTCAAACATTTTCAAAAACTAAAGATTTTTCAAACATTTTGGCTTAATTTTGGGAGTAATTCAAGCGTATAAAAATCGCTATCTTCTTTATCAGCAATTAATTAAATAGTACAACAGTGGAAATCATACACGAAAAAAACCTCGGAACTAAGCAAAAAGCATTGCGTATCAACATGAATAAGCAAATCTATGGTAGCTTTGCTGAAATCGGTGCGGGGCAAGATGTAGCCGCCAATTTCTTCAAGGCGGGTGGTGCTTCAAAAACTATTGCAAAAACGATGTCGGCCTACGACATGACTTTCTCGGATGCTATTTACGGAGTCATGGAAAACGGGCGTTATGTATGCGAGCCTCGGTTAATGAGTATGCTCGACCACGAATATGGACTTCTAATTGAGCGTTTGGGCGAAAAACGTGGCAATGATTCTACTTTCTTTGCATTTTCGGATACCGTTGCGGCTCTCAATTATCATAAAAACAATGACGCTCACGGCTGGATGGGCGTAAGGTTTCAGCTTACACCACACGGGGCTTATAATGATATTATTCTGCACGTAAAAATGCTCGATAACGATAGTATTCTGCAACAACAAGCCCTCGGCACTTTGGGCGTAAACTTGATGTATGGTTGCTATTTTTATCACCAAGACCCCGAAATATTATTATTATCGTTGATGGATGACCTTGCCCCCGACCGCATCCAAATTGATATGATTCGCTTTGAAGGGCCCGATTTCCAACACGTCGATAATCGTTTGATGAGCTTACATTTAGTGAAGTACGGCTTCTCGGATATTGCTCTTTTTGGTGCTGATGGTATCAATTTGCAACCTTCAGAAGTACTTTTCCGCAAACACGCTTTGGTGTTGCGTGGTCGCTTCCGTCCGCTTGTAAACGTACATTTAGATATGCTCGCCAATGGCAAAAAACAATTCATGCGTGAGCCAGATGTTGACAAAGAGCGAGTAGTTGTGCTTTCAGAAATTACGCTTCAAGGCTTACAGAGAGATGATGCCGAAATTGACGAAAAAGATTTCCTCGACCGTGTAGATATCCTCTGCTCAATGGGGCAAATGGTGATGATTTCAAACTACCAAGAATACTACAAGTTGGTGGCGTATCTTTCAAAACTCACCAAACTCAAAATGGGTCTGATTATCGGTTATCCAAATCTGGAATATATCTTTGAAGAAAGCCATTACAAAGATTTAGATGGTGGAATTTTAGAGTCATTTGCCACACTTTTCAGCCGAAACCTTAAACTTTTTGTTTATCCAACCTACCACAACAACAACATCATGAACTGCATGAGGTTTAACCCTCCAATGCACTTGATTGATTTGTATCGCTATCTAATAGCCAATAATAAGATTGAAGATATTCACCATTATAATGAAACAAATCTGAGCATTAATACAAATAATACGCTCCAACTCATCAAAAAAGGTGAAGATGGCTGGGAAGAAAACGTGCCTGGTGAAGTAATAAAAATGATTAAAGACCGTTGTCTATTTGGTTTTCCGTGTGTAGTTATTCCAGGTGTGTCAGGGAAAGCCCACGCCATCGAAATCCAAGAAATAGCCATCGAAAATGATGAGGCATAAATACAGCAATTACTCTTGCTAATTTGCACAAATTAACAACAAAAATGAAATTTAAAATACTGATAATCAATATAATAATACTTTTTTCGTATCAATTATTTGCACAAGAAACCCCAAAAATATCACTCCCCGCAGGTAAAGAATGGACGCAACTGAAAGAAGGTTCGGAGGTTTCGTTTGAGCTGAAAATTGAAGGAAAAAACTGCGAAAAATTCCGTTTCACAATTCCACAAGGCAAACTCGATGGCATGGCTTTCGACTCGCTCGGACGTTTTACGTGGACTCCCCCCTACTCAATAGTTGATAGGCTTGACTCTTATAAATTTCATCAAGTAATTTTTGAAGCCAAGTGCGACTCTACCAACGAAACGCTTTCTTCAAAGGTCGAATTCCGAATTCAGCACGTCAATCGTAGTCCTGCCATTCGAGATTTGAAGCCATTTTATGTGCAGTATAACACCAATAATGTCTATAAAATCGACCGTGATTTTGTGTATGACGAAGACAACGACCCAATTGTGGTTATTCCGTCGTTTGAATCAATGCCCGAAGGAATGAAAATGACTTCACAAGGCGAAATTTCATGGTCGCCGTCGCTTACCCAATTTAAAAAGTTGAAAGATAAAACTTTGGATGGAAACCCAATGTTTTTGGAGTTTTATGTGGAAGACCAACCCGCCAAAACCCAATCGAAAGGTCGTCTGAAAATTGAAGCTACACAGATTGACCTTCCACCCGAAATTGTGGTTGTGCCAAAAGACCAAGTTTTTAAGATTAAAGAAAATCAGACCATCAATATCCGATTTTATTTATCTGACCCCAATGGCGATGACGATATTCAAGAATTTGATTTTTTGACTGATAATAAGCAGATTAGTAAAGGTTCTTTAATCAAAAACACCTCAAACCAATACGAATTTACATGGCAACCAAATTATGATTTTGTAAAAGACCCACTTGATTCGCTTGGGTTCAACATAGACTTTTTTGTATTGGATAAAACCAAAAAACGTGATGTAAAAACCATCCGATTTGTGGTACGCAATGCTATCAACGAAGTAGAAACTGACTTAAAACTTTATAATTTGTATCGTGGGACACTCACTCGTGGTTGGGAATTGCTCGAACAAATGAAAGAAAAAGAAGACGAATTAAAAAAAGCTTACAAAAGAGCGAAAAAAGGAAAAAAACACCGTTCCATTGTCAATGCTTCTTTGGGTGCAACTACAAGTTTATCATCAGTTTTTGTACCAAAGACCAATCCAGATGCTCAACGCCTCATTTCAACTTTGGGCGGAACAACTGTACTGACAATTGGCACGCTCGAAGCCACCGAAGTTATTGGCCGCTCGATGAAGGATATTATCGACCGCTTAAATTATATTATTGAAAAGAAAAACGAATTGCAAAGCAAAGGCGATATTTTTGCCCGTGATTTTGCCCTAAAATCATCTCGCAGAGGAAATGATTTTGTCAGAAAAGTAGATGATTTTATGAATGCAATGAGCCTAAAAGGCTTGGTAGTACTTGATTTAGATGCCGTTTGGGAACCAAAAAACAAGGCATCTGACGCCAATATCAAAAAAGTATTTAAGGATTTTAATGCGGAATAATTTTTAAAAAACATGGATACGTGGCGACGGTCGCCACGTATCCATATTTTTACATCTTCATCAAAGCCACATAAGTTTCAATACCATTCCAAATATTCTGAACTTGAATTCTAATGTTTACAGCTCACCCATCTATTCTGACTTTCTCCCAACCTACTTCACGGTATTTTTT
>JBKBSS010000014.1:16792-20149 GCA_046291385.1 Emticicia sp.
CGAAAACGGCAGTTCGTTGCTCATGCCAACTGATAAAAGTAAATCAAGATTAATGAGTGTTAGCATTCCGAAAAGCAAATCATCGAGCAGATTTACTCCCCAAATAATTGATAAAACTAAGCTCAAGAAAATAATAATTGGCAAAAGAAATTTTACTATTACTGCCCGCAGCGAACCGCTCAAGATTTCACCAGGTTTACTGATTGGGGCAAGTTGGTAGAGCCACGCCGCTTTAAAATCTTCCGATTGCGAAATTTGACTTCTGATTGTAAGTAAAACCGTTCCGCAGAGATAAATAACTATAATTCCCATACTTGTTGATTCACCAAGACGCTGAATTTGTTGGATAATTGTTTCTCCCCCATCTCGACCTGAGCCAATCAAAAAAATTGGATAAATGAGCAAATACGCCAACAATGGATAAATTCGGAGCTTGAATTTGCGGTCACGAGAGGTGATTTTCCAAACAAATTCAAAAGCACCTCGCTCCATCGGCGTACCCGTGAAGATGCTTGATAAAGTTTCGGCTAAACCTTTTTTAGCAACTTTATTCGGTGTTTTTTCTTGGCGTTTGGCAATATCCATTCCTGCAATTTTTTGATTAAAAACGCCAGAAAAGACATTATTTACCAGAAAAACTACCATAAATGGCACGGTCAAAGTCAGAAATAAAAACAAAAACTTAGTAGAATCAAACTCGTGTTTGATGATGATATTGATGCTATTTCCCATCCAAATTGGCGGAACGAGAAAATGCCACCATTGCACTTTTGCATCAACGCCATTCATCAAGGCATCAAGATTGACCAATCGACCGACTAAACGATAGCCGCCCATGAAAACAAAAGTCAGTACGATTTGAAAACTGTTGATAACATTCCGAAGGCGTTCTTCGCTTGTAAATTGCATCAAAACCAAATAGAAAATATTGGTCAAGAAAACTATTAAAATCAAACCTAATAAGCTGATAATCAAGAAAGAAAGTGCCGCCAAAACGCCATGTTTAAACATCGTGACAATAGTAAATGGAATTGCCAAAGCCAACATCATCGAAAGCAAATACATCAGAATATGCGTGATGCGAGCAATGAGCAAAGTACGGTCGTCGATGGGGCGAGGCAATAAAACAGCGTTATCGTTGGAATCAAGAATAACCGCTGAAAAATCGGTGATAAGTGTCATGGCAAGCAGAAACATTATCATCGCAAAAACTAAAGAATAAATCGCAGTTATTGATGCCGAAAAGTAAATAAACAGCGAAAAAGCAGAGGCCATCAAAAAATATAAACCGAGAGTCAGGAAAAACGTACTATTTGACTCGTTCTCTTTTTTATTCCATTGATTAAACCTTGCTCGTCGATTATCCATTTTGAGTTTTACCTCAACAATGGCCACCAATTGCTCAAAATTTACGCCCAAACGCAGAAAAATTGGGCGAAGCAAAAACAATATTTTTAAGTAGAAATTTATCATTTTGTGTAAGATGTGGAAATTTAGCGGTTCATTACTTGGATAAATTCTTCGGCCAGTTGCACGTGTTCGTTATTGCCCGTTAGTTGGTTGAAAATCTGTTCGAGCGAACCCGTTTCTCGTTGCGATTTTAGTTCCTCGAAAGTGCCATTGGCAATGATTATACCTTTATTGATAAGCACGATTCGGTCGGAGATTTTCTCGACCACATCCATGATATGTGAACTATAAAAAATGGTTTTGCCTGCGTGCTTGAGTTGAGAAAGTATTTCTTTGACCAAAATCACGGCGTTAGCATCAAGTCCAGAAAGTGGTTCATCCAAAAATATCACTTCGGGGTTGTGCAAAATGCCCGAAATAAGCAATACTTTTTGTTTCATACCTTTCGAGAAAGTCGTCATGCGGTCGTCTCGTTGGTCGTAAAGAGTAAAAAGTCTAAGTAATTCGGTGGCTTTTTCTTCGATTTGGTCAGTTTCTAATTCGTACAAACTTCCCAAAAACCGCAGATATTCCATCGGCGAAAGGGTATCATACAAAGAAGCATTTTCGGGAACGTAGCCAATCAATCGCTTGACTTCCAGCGGATTAGCTTTCACATCAAGCCCCATTACTTCTACATTTCCTGTATAATCGGGAATCATACCGATTAAGATTTTGATTGTTGTGGATTTTCCCGCTCCGTTTGGCCCGATATAGCCGATAATTTCGCCCGAATCGACTTCTAAATTAACGTCTCGTAAAACTAAATTTCCTCCATAAGCCTTTTGCAGATTATTGATTTTGATTGCTTTCATTGTTGGATTAAAATAAATAAGTGGTGAAATAAAGATGAAATGTAGAAGATGCGTATGAGATTTCCAATCAAAATTTTGACAATCGGTTTGTAGCCTTGAAAAAGTTTGTTTTTCTGTACACAAGTTCGCCGTTTATCCTCGTTCGATAAAATTCTGCACAAAGTTCTTGACTCGTATTGATTTTTTTGGTACGTTAGATTATTGAAAGTTCTTTGAAAGAGCAGCTTCAAGATAAAGAACTGAAGGCGTGAGCGAAAGCTGTCTTTAGGCTTCAGATTAATATCTTGAATCTCAGTAGTTTATGTAATTATTCACTCTAAATTAGTGTGTTATGAAGATTCATGTGCATGCAGTTCACTTCGACATCGACCCTAAATTGGTCGGATTTATTCAAAACAAATTAAATAAATTAGAAACCTTCTACGACAAATTTATTGGCGGTGAAGTTTTTCTAAAATTAGACAAAGGAGATAGTAACAAAGTTCACAAAAAACACATTGAAATCAAGTTGAACGTTCCAGGAAGTACACTTTTTGCAGAAGAGAAAGGCACAACGTTTGAAGAGGCAACCGACCTCGCACTTGAGGCTCTAAAATCACAAATAAAAAAATTTAAAGATAAAAGAACGGAAGTTGAACATAAAAAACGAGAGATTCCAGTAGAACAAGAAGTTGTAGAAGACGATTTTTGATAAAAAAAGGGCGTAAATCTGATTGATTTACGCCCTTTTTGTTTTCTACTGCTTACGATTGACTCTATAAATCTTTCGTTGCTCGTTGGTCATTATCAAATCTGTATCATTTACATACGCAATGGCCTCCAACTGATTCCTGCCTACTTTTATACATGATTTTGGTTTAGAAAAATCAATTTTCCCGTCAGAAATCTCAAAAACATAGATTTTCCCGTAAGAAAGTAAGGAGAATTCTTTGCCGTTTGGACTCACGTCGGCCGAAGTTACTGGGCTTTTTAGAAATATATTTTGTACGGGCAAAAGTGCATAATCGCCTGCTTTATCAGGTAAGCTGTAAAGCTGTGTTTGGTGTTTTCGTGACCAATCTTTTGAAAATAAATCGCAAAGAGACGCTTATAA
>JBKBSS010000150.1:0-7940 GCA_046291385.1 Emticicia sp.
AGACCTTACTCTTGAGACAAAGGAGTTATCTTTAATCCCTTCATTATCAGCAAGTAAAACCCCACAGAACATCTGCATTGCCCAATTAGTGTGAAAACTCTCAAGTAGTTTCTCATCACTTAAACCAGTATAATGTTTTAAAAACATCAGAGCAAAAAAACCTCTACTGGGCAACCATGAAGGTGCTCCAACGATGGTAGTTTTCTTTGGAAAAAGATTTTCAAGAGAGTCCCAATCTATTGCCTGATAAATTTTCCCAAGAACAGTTGTAGTCTTGAATAAGTACCATTTTGAAAAATTTGGAGAATCGAAATCAAACAGTGTATATTGCATCTGTATTTAAGGTTTTATAGCAGAAACAAAATACAGAAAAACCCCGAAAATTGCCAGTATTGACACTTTTTCGGGGTTATTTCATTTGTAATATATTGGTAATTAGATTATTATAATAATAAAGGAAAGCCGACTTAGAGTCATGCTATGAGTTGTTTTTTATCATAAACACTCCGCCAAGCGAGGGTATGCAGCATTATTTACTCCCAACTCTTGATTTTATAAACTCTAACTGCTCTTCTGTCAATGTTGTCATATCGATGAAATTGCCAAACTTTTTGCTATGATATAAAATCAAAAACTTACCTAACTCTTTTTGCTTAATAATATGTGACCACAAAAAATCGCTATTAAATGTCAACCCTTTAACAGCAACTCCTCGGTCGCTAAAAGTGTATGTCATCTCATTTTGGAAACTTGGATTTGATCTAAACTGGCTAATAGAAATTAAAACAATTACTGATGGAGCTAACAAAAGAAATGTTCCAATAACAATATCATATATCGGCATATCAGTGTAATAATTTATGACTTTAAGATAGTCAAGCAATACAGGTGTTAGCAAATAAAGTCCAAGCAAAGTTGCAAAGATAAATACCGGCTTTTTGTAAAGTCCGACATACATTACTCTTGTATACTCTTTTGTTGTCAAACGTGTTTTTATTGTAAAGTCTTCCATACTAATTGAAGGGTTTCGCTAAATTTTATAGTACTTTTTGTATTATTCCCAAACTAGCCTTAGGATATTGTTTTGATAATTAGTGCGTTGCTTACGCACGTGTTGTTCCCACCGTTGTTGGTGGACAGGCATCAACAACGGTGGGAACAACACGTGCAAAGGCTAAATTATTGGCGGTAGGTTTTCTTATTCTTTAATTATATAAAATACATATACATTTTTAGGTCTTGTTTCTTTACCTTGGGTTTCAGTTCCACCTGTAGAATCACTTCCGCCGCCCGAGGGATTTGCTGCAAATACAGATTTTCCTTTTTTATCTGGACTGCTGTATGAATGTGTATGATTTTTCAATTCGTCTAGTTGTAAAGTACCTACGTTATTACCAACATTTCCTCCATTGTTAGAACTACTTATTCTTGAATCACGATCAGGATCATTTTTCCCATTCCCATCCACGCCTCTCAAAAACATACCTCTCATATCAGGTAAATGAAAACTTCCTTTACTTGAATCTCCCTTACCCCATGATGTTTCTAGTGCATTATAAAGAACTGGATAGTCTTTTTGATTTTTTACAGAGCCATCACAAAGTAACCAGCCAGAAGGGATTCTGTTCCCGGCATATGCTACAACAGTTCCAGAAGGTAAACTAGGTGGCAAAATTATTGGTGGTGGGGGTACTGAATCATCGTTCTTTGATATTGAAATAGATTTGTCGCCTAAACCTTCAACACTAACTCTAATTGCTATATCAACATTTCTGTCTACCCGTTTAAAAGTCGCAAGTAAAGAGCTGAAAGGTTTTAGTTGAGATCTCTCTTTTAAATCGCCCCTAATGAATGTGCAGTTTGTGAATTGAATACTTGAAACTTTAGCTGAATCTCCAAATATATTTTCAGGTATCCATTTTAAAGCAACAATAAATTCATCATTGTTATTACCTTCTTTTTCTAACCGAATGCCTTTTTATATCACAGCCCAAAATACAGGTTGTCCAAGCCTTATAAGCCGTTTCAGATGCTGTCTTAGAAGAAATGTATATTTGTGCCTCTTGAGATAATGAATGATTTTTTTCGTAGTCCTTTTTAAAATCTTCAAATTTCTGTTCAGACTGACTATTTACTGATGAACTTTTGAAAGATGATTCAAAAACTTTGTATGCTGCATTGGCTTTTAATGTTTTATTGCCAGACTGTTCGTAATTCATCCAATGTTTGTAATTTTCTTTGAATAATTCGTTAGTTGCCTCGTTATAGTTAGAATGGTTTTTTGATTCAAATTCGTCTCTTGCACCAGATAGTAATGCAATGTCACATTGAGAACAATTTTGAGCATTGACATTAATTACTAAGAGTAAAGTAATCGCTGTTAGTACGAATAATGTTTTCCTAATCATAATATTATTTTTTTTTTGTTGTGCCTACTCTGGTCGGTTTTCAGCTTCCCCGTTGTTGTTGCTGTGTCGGTCGTTACACTTATCGACTAACTCGTTAATATGCGTAAGTTTTATAGTACTTTTTGTGTTATAATATCCCTGTTTTCGTTATTCGATTGATGTTGTAATTCTATATTCTTACCACCTAATTTCTATTTTTCTAAAGTACCACTTTAATTTTTCTCTGCAAACTCCTCTCTATTTTTTTAACATTTTCCTTTAAAGCCAAATTAATCTCTTATTTTCTCCTGCTTTTTTAGAAAAAATTTACCGTATAATAAAAATCCGCTTGTTGTTGTCGATTCAATTTGAAAAAATATTAATTTTAAGTAGCTGATAGATAGGCAGATGAATGCTTTTATGGAACTCAAAGCTGATTGCTCTAAGCTAACTTATTATTAATTTCTCACTTTTCTAAAATTCAAAAAAATGGCAACAACATCAGAAACGGGTCACGCAGTAAACGTGAAAAACTTCTTCGACCTAATTAATTTTTGCAAAGGTTTCGGCACGCAATACCAACCCAGCAAAGTGTCCATCCAAATTTCTTCTTTAGAAAGTACCTACCTCCAAGCGAAGGAGGCAATCGACGAAATTATTAGGCAAACTACTGCCTATAATATCGCTATCAATGAAAGAGCCTTGTTGTTTAAGGATAACAGAACTTTATCGACTCGACTGATTAATGCTTTTGAAATGACCGATGCCCCCGATGCTACGAAGAAGGATGTAAAAGGCTTTAATCGAAAATTGCAAGGAAAAAGAGCCAGTGCTGTAAAAGAAACAAACAGTACGGTTGAGGGTGTGAATGCCGAAGCACCTAAAACTATTTCATCTTCACAAACCTCTTTTAACCAACAAGTTGAACATTTAAAAGCCTTAGTTACTGTCTTAGAAGGTGAGCCAAGTTATGTGCCTAATGAAGTGGATTTAAAAGTAAGTACGCTAAAAAATTTAATTAGCCAACAAGATAGTGCCAATGAAGAGGTTTCGACTGCTTACACGGCACTTAGCAATGCAAGGCTGAAGAGAGATAGGGTTTTGTATGGGGAAGAAACGGGTTTATACAATACAAGTTTGGATATTAAAAAGTATGTAAAAGCAGCCTTCGGAGCAAGTAGTCCTGAATATAAACAAGTAACTGGGGTAAGTATTACGGATGTCAAGAAAAAATAGGTAGCTTCTGATGCTTAGGATGTTGGGAGTAGTCTGAGAGATAAAGCATCCCGACTGAGGGATTTTGCTTCCTAACTGGGAGATTTTGCTTCCCGACTGGGAGATTTTGCTTCCCGACTGGGAGATTTTGCTTCCCGACTGGGAGATTTTGCTTCCTGACTGGGAGATTTTGCTTCCCGACTGAGAGATTTCGCTTCCCGACTGGGAGATTTCGCTTCCCGACTGAGAGATTTTGCTTCCCGACTGAGAGATTTTGCTTCCTGACTGAGAGATGAAGCATTCTGATTTAGTGATTTTCCAATCCGTTCGAGAGATGAAGTAATCCGTCTAAGAAGTGTTACTCATGGCATGACTTAGAGTCATGCCATGAGTTGTTTTTTGAGTTGGCTTTTAATTCAATAGGGTCGGGATTAATCCCGACCCTATTGAATATTAATAATTATTTCCCCTGAAAATTGATACTTATTTCCCTTGTGCTTCTACCACTGCAATGGCTACCATGTTTACAATTTCACGTACTGATGACCCTAATTGTAATACGTGTACAGGTTTACGTAATCCTAAAAGGATTGGCCCGATGTACTCAATATCACTGGTTTCTTTCAATAAGTTATAGGCAATATTAGCCGCTGAAAGGTTAGGGAAAATTAAAGTATTTGCTCCTTCTTCGGCTAATTTAGAGAAAGGATAATTTTCTTTAATCAACTCATTATCAAAGGCTAAGTGTGCTTGCATTTCACCTTCTACAATCATTTCTGGATGCTTTTTCTGTAAAATAGCGGTGGCTTCACGCATTTTTAGAGCATCTTCTCCGTTGGCTGTGCCAAAGTTTGAGTAGGTCAATAAGGCAATT
This sequence comes from Emticicia sp., assembly GCA_046291385.1. GTDB lineage: Bacteria > Bacteroidota > Bacteroidia > Cytophagales > Spirosomataceae > Emticicia. Next base: position 4,477 of record JBKBSS010000150.1, read on the forward strand.
CTTGGTTTCAAGTTGAAACGCTCAACGGCTTTGGCGGTTAATTCTGTAATTTCAACAATGTCTTCAACCGTTGGGTTGAAATTCACGGTTGTATCTGAGAAAAATACTGGGCCTTTTTTCGTCAATAAAATGTACATACCCGCTACTTTCTTCACGCCATCTTCACGACCAATAATCTGTAAAGCCGGACGAATAGCATCTGGATAATTACGAGTAAGACCTGAAATCACGCAATCGGCATCGCCCGTTTCTACCATCATCGAAGCGAAGTAACTGCGTACTTGCATTTGCTTGTGAGCTTCGTATTGATTGTAACCTTTGCGTTTTCTTTTGTTGAAGAAAATATCACCGTATTCTTTCAAACGTTCAAGGTTTTCAGCCGCACGAGTATCAATGATTTGTACTTCGTTCAATTCAAGATTATTTTCTTCGATAATTCTTCTGATTTTATTTTTATCTCCCAACAGAATCGGAATACAAATACCTTCGTCTTTCGATTGCTGAACAGATTTTAATACTTTCAAATTCTCGGCATCGGCAAAAACTACACGCTTAGGTGAACGTTTCGCACGATTGAAAATGTACTTCATCAGTTGGTTGTCCAAGCCTAAACGTTTGCTTAGTTCCAATTCGTAAGCATCCCAATCCCTAATTGGTTGTTGAGCCAAACCTGCTTCCATTGCCGCACGTGCCACTGCTGGAGCTACCGTAGTAATTAAACGTGGGTCAACAGGTTTTGGAATAATATATGTTCTTCCGAAAGAAAGATTCTTTTCGTTATAAGCCAAGTTTACGATGTCTGGTACAGGTTTTTTGGCTAATTCTGCCAACGCTTTTGCGGCTGCCAGTTTCATAGTTTCGTCGATTTCGGTAGCACGCACGTCCAAAGCTCCTCTGAAAATGTAGGGGAAACCCAATACATTATTTACTTGGTTGGGATAATCCGAGCGACCTGTCGCCATAATAATATCTTCACGAGCGGCTACGGCATCTTCATAAGAAATCTCAGGCGTTGGGTTTGCCATCGCAAAAACGATAGCATCTTTCGCCATCGACTTAATCATTTCTTGTGAAACGATATTACCAACCGATAAACCTAAAAATACATCCGCCCCAACCATTGCTTCTTTGAGGTTATGAATATCCGTGCGGTCGGTGGCAAAAGGCTGAACGTACTTGTTCAAATCTGTTCTTTGTTTCGATACCAAACCGTCTTTATCGAACATCAATACATTTTCTACTTTCGCTCCTAAACCTAAGTACAATTTTGCACAAGAAAGAGCGGCAGCACCAGCACCCGAAATGGTGAATTTACATTCTTCGATGCGTTTACCTACAATTTCTAAAGCATTCAACAAAGCCGCTGCCGAAATGATAGCAGTACCATGTTGGTCATCGTGCATAATGGGAATATTAAGGTCTTTTCTTAATCTTTCTTCAATCTCGAAACACTCTGGCGATTTAATATCTTCAAGGTTTACGCCACCAAAAGTTGGTTCTAAGATTTTTACAGTACGGATAATTTCTTCGGGGTCTTCGGTGTTTAATTCAATATCAAAAACATCAATGTCCGCAAAAATTTTAAACAAAACGCCTTTACCTTCCATCACAGGTTTTGAAGCTTCTGCCCCGATGTTTCCGAGTCCTAACACGGCTGTTCCGTTTGAAATTACAGCTACTAAATTTCCTTTTGCTGTATATTTATAAACGTCTTCACGGTTGGCGGCAATGGCTAAACAAGGCTCTGCAACACCCGGAGAATAAGCTAAAGAAAGGTCTCTTTGAGTTTCGGTTTCTTTGGTGGGGACAACGGCAATTTTGCCCGGACGACCTTTAGAGTGGTAATCTAAAGCATCTTGTTTTCTAATCGAGAATTGACTCATAATGATTGGTACAATAATGGTTTGTTTTCAAAACTGTAAGCAAAAATACGCTACGAGTATTTGATAAGCTAAGGAAATCGTTGAGTATTGAGACCCGACGAAAAAATAAAGATGGTTCTTCGATTAGAAAAACCATCGTCGAAATATTTCAAAATAATATATTTTTAAACTGATACCGACCAAGTACGCAAGAATACTTGATTGGGCTGAACAGTTTCGATTCCTTCTTTTTCTGTTAATTCTTGTGCATGATTTTCGCTATCGGCAATGCCACACCACGGTTCTATACAAACAAAATTAGCATTTTTTGCCGCCCAAATCCCCAAAAATGGAAATCCTCTAAAATCAAATGTTAGTTGCTTATCGGAATTATCGGCTTTTAAAACTACTGATGTTGATTGTAAATGCTTGAAAACGAGGGCATCTTGGTAAAATAATTCTTTGGTCAATGGCAAGCGATTGGTATTTTCTAAAAAGGTTGTAGCTTCTTTTTTGATTAAACCACCATCTGCCAATTCCCAACGAGGAAAATCTTCGGTTTTGTTAAACTCTAAATAATAATCGTCATAAACCGAATTTTCAGAAAGTGGTACAGCAAAAGCAGGATGCCCGCCTACTGAAAAATACATTTCTTCATTTCCTGTGTTTCGCACAGAATAGGACACCGAAAGTTGATTGTCAATTACCATGTAAACCAAACGAAAGGCGAATTCAAAAGGATAAACTTTTAAACTTTCTTCATCATGTTTTAACAATAAAATAATCGCTCCTTCGGTATGTGCCTCTACTGAAAATACTCTTTCACGAGCAAAACCATGTCGAGGAAGCGTATAAGTTTTTCCTTGATAGACATACTGATTATTCTTCAAAGCTCCAATAATTGGAAAAAGTACGGGTGAACTTTTCCCCCAAAATGCAGGGTCGGCATTCCAAATATACTCTGTATTAGTTTCTTTGTTGAAAAGACTCACCAACTCAGCACCAAGTGGATTGATTGTCGCTTTTAGAAATTGATTTTCAATAATTTGCATAATTTGTTTTTATGTGTCAGTTTGTAATTTTAAAAATAAATATATTTCTCAATAGAGGTGGACTTAAGTCCACCCCTATTGAATTGAAAATAAATTAATTATTCTTTATCCGCAAGGAATTATCCTCTTACTTTTTCCAAAAAAACTCCTCATTCAAAATTCAAAACTCTTCACTCAAAAGATTCCTCACTAAAAATTCCAAACTCATCACTAAAAAAACTCCTCATTCAGCACTCTTCATTCAGCACTCAAAGCACTCTTTCCATTTGTTCACGGTCAAATTCGCCTTCGTTGTTGGCTAACCAAATTGTTGCTACGCCATTTCCGATAAAATTAGTAATCGCTCTCGCTTCCGACATAAATCTATCGACACCCAAAAGTAAAGCTAAACCTTCAACAGGAATTACTTTAATAGCCGTCAGCGTAGAAGCCAAGACAATAAAACCGCTACCCGTTACGCCCGCCGCACCTTTTGAAGTAATCATCAAGATACCGATTATCGTCAAAATTTGTTGCAAATCTAAGTGAACATTGAATACTTGTGCTAAAA
>JBKBSS010000151.1:0-7924 GCA_046291385.1 Emticicia sp.
ATACTCATCAAAATAGGTAAATTTTTTTGTTTTCGTATTATACCTCCATAAGTCAGAGCGTGTGTATGTTTCCCCATTATTTTTATCTTTGTAAAGCCCACCAAAAAGCCAAATATTACCATTATTATCAACCGCAGAGGCCATCCTGTTTCTTCCCCCTGGATGAGCGGTTGTGCTTTCTTGTCCAACTAAACCACTAATAGACTGCCAACCTAAATCTGAAATAAAAGCCCATTTTTGCTGAGAAATATCATAAACCCAAAAATCAGACGAATATTCATATTCTAATGAAGCTCCGCCATAAACATAAATCTCGTTGTTATTGACGATTCCGCCTGCCGAGTGTTCTCTCACTGAAGGTTTAGTTGTGTTGCCTAATACCCAAGGTGTCCCTCGCACGCTCAAAGGCGAAGGTATGGGCCGAGGCGAACTCCAAACTGCATCACTCACTAAATATCCAGAAACCCAAGTCCATTGATTTTGCGAAAAACAATTAAAAGAAATGATGTTTAGAAAGATGAGAAAGAAAGTGCATTTTGATTGTATGGAGGAAAATACAGTAAAAGCCTTGCTTTTAGAGTTAAACATTTGCGTTATTAGGAAAGTGGTTGATAATAAATTATGAAAGCACAGTAAAATTACAAACAGAAGTTATAGGGGCTTGATAGTTTATTTTGCAGTTCAACTTATTTTCTAACGTAAAGCTAATGTAAAAATGATAAATCTTCCAAAAAAAATTTATTTTGAGGTAGGGTTTAGTTTATCAAATGTAAAATTTTGATGCAAGTTGAGTCATTAAAAAGTAATTTTCTTTGATGATTTCATCAGATGAAATATAGATATTTTAGAAGCCGAAAATTTATAAATTTAGTAATGATTTAAAAGGGTAGTTTTCGATTAAAAAGAACTATCTTTACAGCAAAGATTCTTGACATAGCCCCCAATGAAATTACGAGTAGCTTGCCAGATTGATTACGAATGCCCCGAAAACGTTCCTTTAATTTTAATGCTTCGTCCGCAAAGTGGAGTTGCCCAACAAATCTTAGCTGAACAATTCTCTTTTTTACCAAATATAATTTTTTCCGAGTATCAAGATATTTATGGCAACCTTTGCCAGCGATTACTCAGTCCGATTGGAAGTTTTAAAATTCAGTCTTCAGCAATTGTCAATACTTCCGATACGATTGATGTAAACTTTGCGGCACGAGCTTTGCCGATTGAGCAATTACCCGATTTTACGCTAATTTATTTATTACCAAGTAGATACTGTGAATCAGATAGGTTTTTATTGATGGCCGACGAAATTACCCGAAACTTTCAGACTGGCTATGAGAAAGTCAATGCAATATGCAATTGGGTACGGAGCAATGTGAGTTATGAATACGGTTATAGTTCTTCGTCATCGTCGGCGTGCGATATTAATCTGAGCCGTATCGGTGTTTGTCGAGATTTTTCTCACCTTTCTATTGCTTTGTGTCGAGCAATAAATATTCCTTCTCGTATGGTAGTAGGATATTTATATGACCTCAAACCGATGGATTTGCACGCATGGTTTGAAGTTTACCTCGAAAATCAATGGTTTACTTTCGATGCTACGCAAACACAACCCAAAGGCAATCGAGTAGTTTTGGCCTACGGGCGTGATGCCAGCGATGTAGCTTTTGCTACCCAATTTGGTAATATTTTCCTCAATAATATGCAAGTATCGGTAGAGCGTGCTTGATAAATTACAGGATTATCCACTAATTTTGCCTTAAACCACTTATATTTTAACCATCAGAAATAATTAAGCTACAAAATTCGTTACAAAAACGTAGCATTTTTATTATCTTTGCACCCATGTTTTTAAAAAGACCCCATATCGCCCTCTTGTTTGTTAGTGTTTTGTTGTTTTCGGCTTGCTCAAGCAAGTTTATGAAACTCCAAAAGAAAGGAACTACCGAAGAAAAATATAAAGCTGCTAATGATTATTACAAAAAAGGTGACTTCTACAAAGCGGGCATACTTTTTGAAGAAATCATTCCTTTGCTAAAAGGTGACTCGCTCGCCGAAAACGCTCAGTTTTATAACTCTTATGCTCAGTATCAGCAAAAACAATATAGCATGAGTGCTTATTTGTTTAAGAGTTTTTATGCAACCTACGCCAATAGTCCATTGGCCGAAGAAGCATTTTATATGTATGCCAATTCGATGTATAAAGATTCACCAAACTTTAACCTCGACCAATCAAGTACACTCACGGCAATTGATGCTTTGCAGACTTTCATAAATTCGTATCCTGAAAGTAAATATGCCGAGAGTTGTAGCCAAGATTTAAGAGATTTGAGACATCGTTTGGAAGAAAAATCTTACGAAAAAGCCAAACTTTACTACAAAACAAGTGGCGTGACGATTGCTAACTTCAAAGCAGCCGTTGTTGCGATTGATAATTTTCAGAAAGATTTTCCTGATTCAGAATACATCGAAGAATTGTCATTTCTGAAAGTGCAGTCACAATATGATTTGGCTGAAGTAAGTTTTGAAAATAAGCAAAGAGAACGTTTTGCCGATGCTCTTAAATTTTATGAAGAGTTTATTGATAAATACCCGAAGAGTAAATACATCAAGCAAGCCGAAAAGGTTTATGATGGCTCTACAAAAGGTTTAGAAAAAGCCGTAAAGTATGAGCAAGATGTGAAAGAATTGAAAGCCAAAGAAGCGGCGAGAGTTGCCAAGGAAAAAGAAGATGCGGCAACAAAGAAAGAAGAAAAAGCTGGAAAAAGTTGATTTGACAAATAAGTATTTTGTAAATATAGATTATAAGTAAATTTAAAATAAAGTTCCTTTGAAAGTAAGGGACAAAGCAAAAATATGGCAATAAATCCTTCAATCATTGCAAGAGACGTTGATAAATTGGCCGCTAAAACAGGTAATGTTTACGAGTCAGTATATATTGCATCGCAACGTGCCAGACAAGTGGCTGTAAAAACTAAAGAAGAATTGACTCAGAAATTGGGTGAATTTGCTTCAAATATTGACAACTTAGAAGAGATTTTTGAGAACCGTGAGCAAATCGAAATCTCAAGATTCTATGAGCGTCAACCAAAGCCGACTTCAGTTGCATTGGAAGAATTCATGGAAGATAAAGTAGAATATCGTTGGAAAGACGCTGAATAATTTTAGGTAAAAGTCTTTTTTTTAAGGAAGGCTTCGCTCAAAGCGAAGCCTTCCTTTTTGGTTTATGGATAAATCAGAATGGATAATCGACCGCAATGTTCAAAATTAGATTCTGTTTTCGCCAAGTTTTCTCGAAGGGTTTAATATCTTGAATCACCCAACGCTCTCCTTCGGGCAGCCACGGCTTGCAGAACGGCGTAGCGAGGTCAAGGCGAAGTTTAACATAAGTAAAGTCAAGGCGTAGCCCAAGTCCGCCACCAACGGCCAGTTGATTATAGAAATTTTTACCAAAAGTGCTACTTTCGGAGTATCCAAGAGCATCGTTATATTTTGCCAGCCAAATATTTCCTGCATCAATAAATGCTGCTAAATTAATGAGTTGACTAACCTTTATACGTAGTTCAGAGTTGAGTTCAAGTTTTACGTCTCCATAAGCAGTAGTAAAAATAGACGTACTATCACCGATAACATCAAAATTACCAGGCCCTATCGACCTTGCTCTAAATGCTCGAATACTGTTGCTTCCTCCCACAAAATATTGTTTGATTTGAGTTGGTAAACTTTTAGAGTTTCCGTAGGGCAAGCCATAACCCAAAATTACCCGATTCGCCAGCCTGATACTTGGAGTGAGGTTTAAATAGTAGCGAGTTTCTAAGTCGAAGCGGGCATACTGCTCAAAAATAGTATTGGCTATGCGTTTAGAATCATCAGCTTGTTTTTTGACAAAAAGTCCTGCAAGATTTCCTGCAATATCAAAGCCTGCATTCAGATAAAAATAATGCCTACTTTTTTGGGCTTGAATCGGTGTATAAACGATGTTATATTGTCCGCCTAAAATCAACCGTGTGTCTAAAATCTTCAAATACCTTGCTAAATCTACTATATTACCAGCATTTATACTTCTATCTATCTTCATCTGAAACTCTTCACTGATATTTTTTGGTCTAATCAGATTGATTGAAAGTGGCGTGAAATTATGCTCTACCGTCGCATTTTTTCTTAAACTATAACTCAACGAACTTCGGAGCGAGGTAATAGTATATTGGTTATAACGATAGGTGCTACTATCATCATTCATACCTACGCCTTTTTGTACCAAACGTTCGTACCCTACATTGATATTTGTTTTTGGTAAAGCCTGATTTCTACCAGCTCTAACTCGGTAAAAAGGTAATAAAAATCTTGGAAAAGTCAGGTCGGCATCGCCCGCTAAGCGGTAATAACTATTGAGATTTGCATCGTTTATTTTATTACTTAATTGAAAATCAAAACCTGTATTTATTCCAATTTTCAAAATTTCAGCTCCTTTAAAAATGTTTCTATTGAGCCAATTGACCCCCAGTTGAGTACCCGCCAGATTATTGGAGCGAGTTAAGAAATTGGCTTCTGCTTGCAATGACTTGTTTTTGAGCGAAGTAAGGTCATAAATGACGTTAATAAGTGCCGAATCGGAGCGATTGACCAACTCAAAGCGATTTTTTACAAATTTGAAATTGCGTAAGTTTATCAACCTCGAAAGTGAAGCATCGTGGGTCTGACTATTATAAAGTCGGCCACTACGGAAACCAATCGCATCATTGAAAACCTTTGGTTGAAATGAGTGTTTTGGGTCAAAAACTCGAAGTCCACGCCTAACCTGAATTCCTGTGTTGGTTGTGCTATCGGGAGTATCAACATACACCAAAACATCTTTAATTGAATATTGCTTGAGCGATGTTTGGGTAATGTTTGGTTTGAGTTCGAGAAATAGATTTACTTGGCGAGTATTTTGGTTAGAATCAACTTTGATGATTAAAAAATCGGGGCGAAAATAATAGTAGCCATTGAGTTTCAAGGCTTTATCAATGCGGTCACGCTCAAGTTTTATATCATAGAATCTATAAGGCTCACCTGATTTTAATAACGAACCAGTTTTTGTTTGAATCAAGTTTTTGCTAAAAGCTGAAGTATCTTTTTGTACAAATTCTACTTTACTAATCGTGTAGCGAGGTTTTACGTTTGCCACATATATAGCCTCGGCTTTTTTACCTTTGATGATTAATTCACCCGTAGCCGTCGAGCGAAAATAGCCTTCGTTGTTCAGATAATTACTAATAATTTCGGTGTTGACATTTACTGCTCTTTTACTGGCCAATACTGGAGCTTCTCCAAATTTCTTTCTGAACCATCCTCTTACTCCTTTTTCCTTTTTTGGTTCACCAACCACATAATAAAACCAAACTTTATACGGAAACCCAAAAATAGAACTGTTGGGTACGGGACGAATAATAGTTTTTAGTTGCTCATCAAGTGCTTTGACTTCTTTTTTAGTAAAACTCGAATCGGTAGCAGTTTTTATTTTTGCACCTGTATAAAGGCTTTCTCCTTGCGGAATATATTTGCTTATGGAGCATGAACTAAGAAAAAAAGAACATAAGAGACAAAAAATAAAGTAAATGCCAATGCCTTTTATTTTCTTTCCGAAAAAAGAAAAATTGTAGATTTTGATATATAAAGGAGTCACATTTCTCATTTTTTCTTTTCAAATAACTCTTTAAAGTACTCGTAGTCGAGCGTGAGCGTAAATGCTACCCCAGTTTCGACCACAAAACCATCAAGAATGGCTTGGTACTGATTTTTGCGATAAGCACTAAACAAATAACGTCCGTCTTTGCTGAGGCTATAATTGAGCGAAATATTATCTACGATTTCGGTAGAAGTGGCGGCCGAAGTTGTGTTTTCAAGTTGGAAATTACGGCCAACGGCAACTTTTAGGCGGTCATTTAAGAATGCTTTACTCAAACCAACGTTCAAATCGGTGCGGGCTTTGTTGCCAGCATCGGTACTCATCGAAGTTGAATTGAGGTTAAAATCAAGTTTGATGCCTTTTATCAAATCACCAGCCAATAAATTAAGTTGGTCTGAGAGCAATTTACTCACGCTTTGGCGTGCAATGGCTTCGGGGTTAATGCCCGAAAAGAAATCGCTTGATTGTTCGCCCAAAAATTTATTTAAAACCAATAAAGCAAAAACCTGTTTGTTCATCTCAACAGGATTTTGTTCGAGGCTTTTCAGATAGCCATCTTTTTCTATTTCGTTGGCTAAGTCAGTAGGGGCATTTTCGGCCACTACCACTTTAAAATCAATCACTGGACTTGATAAATTACCGCTCATTTTTAGTTCTACTTCGAGCGGAACTTTATTTTTTCGGGTGGTTTGGTTAGTTACAACCAATTTTGGGACTTCCGCCTCGATATTGTAAACCGCCGTGATGTCAACTTGTGCCTGCATTGGGTCGCCCGTCCAGAGTAAAGTACTACCTTTTTTGATGGCAAATTCTTTTTTCAAAAACTGAAATGATAAATCGTAGCTACCCGAAGTTAGTTCATAAAGTCCTAAAACATAGGGCTGTCCGCTTGGCGTGATACCTGTATTGAGTTGAGCATTGCCTTTTACTTTAATATTATCGCCGTTGAGTTCGTCAACCACAATTGTGAGTTGAGATTTATCATCTACTTCAATATTGAGCGAAACTTCTTCCACAAAATCAAAGGTGGGAGCAATTTCGCTCGAATCAATTTTAGCAAGATTTTCGGCGGCTGGATTTTTGAGATTCACAAATTCGACAATACCATCAGTTTCTGCTTTGTCTATTTCTCGGTCGGGCAGAAGTACGGTTATATCGCTACCATCTTTTACTTTTATATTCCCTTCGATGGCAGGTTTTGAACCAACACCTTGAACATTCAGATTGGCATCAACGAAACCTTTTCCGTAGAAAAAATCATTGTCTTTACGGCTGCCGTTTAGCACCATAAAGTTTTTGGTGTCAATGTTTAGTTTGTAATTAAAGTTTGGAATATTTTGGAGCGAAAGACTGCCATTGATATTCATGTTTTGCCCCAAAGTGTCGGAAATAACAAATTTATTAAACGAAATAACGCTATTTTTGAAGGTCATTGACTGATTTTGGATGCGATAAATTGACCCCAATTGTGCCAAACTGAACGAAACTGTATCGAATTTTATCGTTCCATCAAGCACTGGTTTGCTTGCTTCGCCTTTTAAACTTAGCAATCCACTCAAGTTTCCACGAGCATTTTTTAATTGCCCAAAACTAAATGCTTCTACTGTTTTCGCACCAATTTTATTAATATCAATCGTAAAATCGAGTGGTTTCTTTTGCTTCAAAAGGTACTTTCCTGTAATATTTACATCGTTATTATTTCCCAAAATACTTGCCAAAACATTGACTCTATCAGAAGTTTCGTTGGTGGCATTTACTTTTAAATCTCCGACAGGAATTTGCGTAAATATGAAGTTTTTGATACTTAAATCCCCCGTAAATTCGGGAGCATTCATATAGTCAGTAAGTTTGAATAAACCATTGAGCGTGCCACCTGCCAACGTTGAATCTTGGGTAGCGATTGTTACAAAAGGCTTGATATTAAGGCTATCAATCTGAATATTGAGCGGCGAATTTGGTGCTATATTTAAACTATTGATTGTAAGGCGTTGTTTGTTTTGTCGGAGTTGTAAATTATTGATATAAATGCCTGCGGGGCTATATTCGAGGTAGCCCGTCGAATCAGCTTCCCATGCTCGGTAGTCAATCAATGTGCCTTTTGTGGCAAGATTTAATCTTAGTTTTTTATCAATCGAACGAAGATTTGCTGCCAAACCATAACGAGTTGCATTGAGCGAATCTCTTGCAAGAAGATTTAGGCTTAAAATATTCTTTTCGACTTCACCACCTATGAAAAGACGACGGAATTGGTAATCGCTGAAT
>JBKBSS010000152.1:0-7767 GCA_046291385.1 Emticicia sp.
AAAAAATTACCTTTTGAAGAAGTGAAAGAAAAACTGGTAAAAATAAAAGGCGTTGGCAACTGGACGGCCAATTATTCTATGATGAAAAGCCTGAAAAACTACGACGCTTTTCCTGTGGAAGATGTGGGTTTGCATAATGCAGTGAAAACTCAATATGGCTTAGCTGCAAAGCCAACAATTAATGAACTAAACCAAATGGCCGAAAAATGGACTGGTTGGCGAGGTTATGCGACTTTCTACTTTTGGCATTCGCTGCTGGGTTGAACTAATTTTCAGAAAATAAGATTTTTAAAGCAGAAACATTTATGAAAAATGGCAAAAAAAACATTAATAATCGGAGCATCGACCGACCCCAGTAGATATTCTTTTTTGGCAGCTAATAAATTGGTTAGCTACAAGTATGACATTGAACTTTTGGGCATAAAAGAAGGTATTGTAGCTGGCAAAGAAATCAATACCGAAAAAGAAAACTTTGAAGATATTGATACCGTAACACTTTACGTAAATCCGAAAAGACAAAAAGAGTACTTTGATTACGTGGCCGACCTAAAGCCTCGTCGAGTTATTTTTAATCCTGGTACCGAAAATCCTGAGTTTCAGAGTTTTTTAACAGAAAAAGGCATCGAACCGATTGAGGCCTGTACGCTTGTAATGCTCTCTACGGGACAGTATTAATTGGCCATTCGGCCTTCAAAACCCATTTCAATGAGTTTTTCGTAGGATTCCCAAATATTTTCTGGAATTTCCATTGCTACTAAAAAACCTTTTTCTGGATAAATTTTTAGGCGTTGCAAATCTCCTGTCATATTACTGATTACTCGCTCTTTGCTAATATTATTTTCGGCACATCGAGCAATATACTGAGCATAAGTATCAGGTTTGGCGGTTGAAACGAAGTTAAATTCCGCAAATTGAACCAAAGCAGTTGCGTAAGTTCGACGCACCATGTAGGGTTTTTGCACCAAAATAAAATTCTGAAATGCAAAGCCCTTTTCTTGTAAAATCTTTTTGGTACACGAAAAGTTTTGGCCCGTATTTGTAGCCTCATTATCCAAAATTATTGCTTCGGCAGGCACGCCCGCATTGACTGCAATATCAAAAAAAGCATCAGCTTCCGACTTTGGAGTTGCATTTCTCAGTTCCCCAACTGGACGAACCACTCCTCCCGAAAAAATCATATAGCTTGCCCAACCTTCTTTATATAATTCTACGGCATAATCGGCTACGCTGGGGTCGTGGCTTCCCAAAACAAAAATTGCATCGGCTTTTTGTAGGGGTTGTTTCAAAAAATGATAGTCGTAGAGAAGCTCTGCGTAATAATCAACAAGGTTTTCGTCCATTTGCGTATAAAATTTACCAATCGGCAAAATTATCAATTATTAGTCAAAAAACTTTGATACTTTTAAATATGAATTTCGTCAGAGATTCAGTCTTCAACACATAAAACAACAATTACTGAAATGGTTAATGCAAAACATTTGGCAACATTCGTACTCGGAGCAGCAGCGGGTGTGGCACTTAATAAATATTTACAAACCGAAGAAGGAGAAAAAGCTTTTGAAGACCTGAAAATCAAAGCTGGACTTTTTAAAGACGAAGCCGAACAAGCCATTGATAAAGCTCCAGAATATTTTGAGAAATTAAAAACCGAAGCAGGTGCAGCTTTGAAAGATAATTTTCCAGATGCTGAAGCATTTTTGCAAGAATTATTTGGTAAGGCTAAAGCAGTAACCCAAACGCCTGCTACCGAAGAACCAAAAGCATAATTTTGTGGGGCGAAGTTCTGACTTCGCCCTTTTTTAATGCTCACGCAATAATGACAGATTACAAATCTGTCCTACAATTTTTTCACGGTCAGATTTACTTTGTAGTCTTTTTGATTGATTTCGGTCGTGGCTTTTGGATATGGAAGTACATTTGATACCTCAACATCAAATTTCTGCCCCCCTAAATCAACCGTCGTTTTGAGTGGTTTTGATTCATAATCTATCGAAGAATCCTTCGAGACGCCATTTGCTGAAATTGCAAAAAATATCTTTGCCATTCCAGCCCAAACACAAGTTGTGTTTTCTGGACAACGACTATCTTCTATCTTTGTAATTTTAATTTTCACTCCTTCTTGGAAAGTAACTTCGGTATTAATACTTAGCTCTATTTGCGAAGCCAAAGTTGGCTCAGGTGTTGGCGTTTCTTGTAATGAACAAGCCGTTAGCGAAAGCAATAATGCTATAATTATATTTTTCATGTTAAAATTTTATTTTTATGCTGGATACCATTTATGCCAAAAAGGTTGGAGAAAAACCTAAATATTCTCAAAATTAACCTTTCTTCATGGTCATTGCTTCATTTATGTAGATTTTTTTGAAAGATTTCGGCATAACACTTATCTTCGTTTCATTAAATTTAAACCCAACAAATTCTATGCGTTCTCACGAAATTGACTACAAAATATTTGGCGAAGATATTCAAATCGTCGAAATAGAACTTGACCCGAACGAAACCGTTATTGCTGAAGCTGGCACAATGCTCTTCATGGAAGACGGTATCATGTTTGAAACCAAAATGGGCGATGGCTCACAGCCACAACAAAGCCTTTTTGGGAAATTGATGCAAGCAGGTAGTAGAGTTTTGATGGGCGAGTCTATTTTTATGACTCACTTCACGAACCGCTCAAATATCAAGCGTAAAGTGGCTTTTGCAGCACCATATCCAGGCACAATTAAAGCAGTTGATTTGGCAAAAATCATGGGTAATACACTCATCGTACAAAAAGATGCGTTTTTATGTGCCGCAATGGGAACGAGCATTTCGATTCATTTTAATCAAAAACTTGGTGCGGGTTTCTTCGGTGGCGAAGGCTTTATTCTCGAAAAAATTCAAGGCGATGGCATGGCGTTTATTCATTCGGGTGGAGTTGTAATTGAGCGTCAGCTTAATAATGAAACGCTTCGCATTGATACTGGTTGTGTAGTTGGTTTCGAGCCTCAACTCCAATTCGACATTGAGCGTTCGGGAAGTTTGAAATCAATGGTTTTTGGCGGCGAAGGTATTTTCTTAGCTACTCTCAAAGGCACAGGAAAAGTTTGGATTCAATCATTGCCGATTTCTAAATTGATTCAACGTTTAAGCCCTTACGGTGGAAATGCTACGAAAGAAAGCGGCTCTGTTTTGGGTGGTTTGGGTAGTTTGTTTGAGCATTAAGATTAATTCAAAAATAATAAAATAGCAGCTTAGAAATAGGCTGCTATTTTTATTTGGAAAACTGACAATTATTTCTTGGATTTCTACTAAATTGCCTGTTCATTATTCAATCTTATAATTACGACAATGATTATCAATCGCAGAAAATTCTTGCAACAATCAGCTTCATTGGCCGCTTTGGCATTTTTGACCAATGATTTGCAGGCCAAAGGCTCACTTCGTGGAACTTTAAAACAGTTTGGCTGTCAACTGTACAGCATCCGTGATGTGCTTCCGAAAGACCCGAAAAATTATATGAAACAATTGGCCGACATGGGTTATAAATACTTTGAAAGCTACTCGAAAGACCCATTTTGGGGAATGGCTCCAAAAGATGCAAAAGCATATTTGGGCGATATTGGTGTAAAAATGGTGAGTACGCATTTAGGGTTGGGTGATACCAACGAAGAAATGATTGCCAAATGTGCCGAAGGCGGTTTGAAATATGTGATTTGTCCAGCCATCGGAATGCAACCATCGGCTGATGCTTGGAAACAAAAAGCCGAAGTATTTACGAAAAATGGCGAAATCTGTAAGAAATACGGCCTACGTTATGGTTATCATAACCACGCATATTCGTTCCAAAATGCTAATGGAATTAAAGGACAGAGAATTTTACTCGAAAATACCGACCCATCAATCGTATGTTTTGAGTTGGATATGTGTTGGAGCGAAGCAGCTGGCGAAAATAGCATTGAGCATTTAAAACAATATGGCAATCGCTACGAGCTGTGCCATATCAAACAGCTTGCGACGAAAGACCCGAAACCTCAGCAAACTGACCTTGGTTCTGGCATTATTGATTATCGAGGCCTGCTTCGTGCGGCAAAAGATAGCGGAATTAAGTATTTCTTGGTTGAGCAAGAACAATATCCTGTTGGACCAATCGAAAGTATGAAAAGCGATGCTATTTATTTGAAAGACTTGAAATTTTAGGATTAATTTCACTACGAAATGTAAGGCGATGAAAGGGCGTAAAACCATGCTCTTTTATCGCTTTTTTGTGAAATGGCGTTGGATAACCAGCATTTTGTTCCCAACGATAATGCGGAAATTCAGAGGCAAGTTTCACCATTAAATCATCACGATAAGTTTTTGCCAAAATCGAAGCGGCTGCAATAGATAAAAATTTCGCATCGCCTTTCACAATGCACGTGTGCGGAATCAGTGGATAAGGAGTAAAACGATTTCCATCAATCAATAAATGCTCGGGACGAAGATTTAGCCCATCAACCGCTCGGTGCATCGCCAAGAAACTCGCTTTTAGGATATTTATTTTATCAATTTCTTCGTTGGAAGCCTCCGCAACTGCAAAAACAATGGCATCTCGCTCAATTTCAATTCTAAGCTTTTCTCTTTGTTGGTGATTCAGTTGCTTAGAATCATTGAGCCATTCGTGTTTATAATCTTTGGGCAAAATCACGGCCGCCGCCACCACTGGCCCAGCCAAACATCCTCGACCTGCTTCGTCAAGTCCTGCTTCTATGGCATCTATATTGTAATATGAACGGAGCAAATTAATAAGTGACGGGGTAGCCCGTGCGATTTTGAATGAGTGAATATTTTTTATGCTACTCCAACTTCATTTTCTTTATCAAATAATAAAAACGAACGGTCAGCAAAACCGCCGAAACTGTGAGTCCTGCCAATAGCCCGAACCAAATACCGATAGCATCCATTTCAAGGTTAAAAGCCAGAAAATAACCCAAAGGCAACGAAATAACCCAATAGGCAAACATCGTAATCCAAGTCGGAATATTGACATCGGCAATGCCACGCAAAATACCCAGCGAAACCACCTGAATACCATCAGATAATTGAAAAATAGCGGCTACAATCATCAATCGCATGGCTATCTCAATTACCTCATTATCAGCAATATATAACTCAACAAGAAAGCGGTTAAAGAGTAGAATTACCAACATCATGGCAGTCATAAAAATTGTTACCAAAAGCAAAGCTACATTGCCCGAAAATCTAATTTTTCGCACGTCTCTCAGACCACGCCCCTCGCCTACTCTGATGCCGCCCGCAATACCTAAACCCGACGCCATCATGTAGGTTGTTGATGCCACATTGATTGCAATTTGGTGAGCCGCCAGTTGGTTTTCGCCCAACCAACCCATCATAATTACGGCCAGCGAAAAAGCAGCGATTTCAAAGAAAAATTGAAGTCCGCTCGGCACACCGATTTTAAAAACCGTTTTCACTAAATCATTGGTTTGCAACGATTTATATTTTGTATTAAGATATTTTTTAAAAGCTTTTGTATTAAACAAATAAGCCAAAAGAGCCAACATCATCAAGATTCGAGTAATGAGTGTAGATGTTGCCGAACCAATCAAACCCATTTTCGGGAAACCCAAATAGCCATTTATCAAAACAATATTAAAAATCAAGTTGAGAATCAAGCCAAAAACCGTAATCATCATTGCCACGTAGGTGCGAGAAAGTCCATCCGAAAGCTGTTTGGCCGCCGCAAAAACAAACATAAAGACATTTGAAACAATGACAATTGCCATAAAAGCGGGTGCTTGGGCATTGATTTCGGGCGATTGCTGAAAAATCTCGAAATAATAAATACAAATAAAACCTACAAGACCCAAAATCAGGCTAAACCAAAGCGAAACCTTGATTCCTGCCCTAAAAAGTCGATTAATTTCGGGAACATTCCGCTCGGCTTTTGCCTTAGAAATCAGCGGTGCAACCACCGAAAGCCCACCAATACCGATGGAAGCAATCAAAAACGACATCGTATTGGCAATACCCGCCGAACCAAGTCCAATTTTGCCGATATATCGCCCCACCATAATATTATCCGTCACTCCCATCAAGACCACGCCTAATTGAGCAATCACAATCGGCAAGGCAAGCTGAAAGGTTTTCTTTATTTCTTTTTGGTAATGTTGGGAAAAAATCGACATAAAATTTTCTGTAAAGTATAATGTTGCGTGCAAAGGTCGCAAAATTTTATTCAAGAATTAGCACAGTATCATTAACTTTGTGTGTGTAGGGTCGCTAAAATGACTTCTCACCAAAGTCTTAAAATTGCAAAAAAGCTAAAAAATCACTTATTTTAATACCATATTTCTACGATTTGACAAGTTAAAAACTTGTCCTACATTTTATGAAAAAACTACTTTTGCCTACGCTTATCGTTTGTGCTTTACTCAGTGCTTGCGATACTGCGAAACAAGAAACATCAGCCCTCGCAAACCTCGACGGGCATTGGCTCAACCAAGAATATCTCGAAGCCCTCGAAGCATCGCATTCACCCAAAAATGTGGCCGAAAACTATACTTTTTATGCAACCGAACTGATTTATGACCAGTCGAAAGGAGATTCTATCATGGTTTTTAATGGTCAAGCAGAATTTGCAAATTTACCTATAAAACGCCACGGCGACACGCTCAGTTTGAAACTTAACCAAGATGCTCAAACTGATATTATCTACTCGGCAAGTACTAAAACTTTGATTTTTACCGATAAAAAACTCAATCGTGTATTCAGGTTCGTTCGTGCCGATAGTAGTTTGATAGATAAAAGTTTTACGCCAAAAGTTGCTTTTCCATCGGCAGTAAACAAGGCTACTTTTGAAGGAAAATGGGATATTTATGAACATCTTTCAACCAAAAAATCGGGTGATTTTAGTAGATTTGGCACAATCAAAGGCTGGGATAAATACGATAGTTATACAGTTTGTGTAAACGGAGATTGTGTGGCTAACGAAGATGGCGACGTGATTTTTTTGGGTACAAAAGATACATCTGATGCTTACGGTTTCCGCTCAAAAGGAGATTCGATAACAATTTTTGAGCTAAAACAAATCAACGATGAAGATGAAAAACCAATTTACAAGCACGGTATGCCCTTGATATTGTTAGCCCCCAGCCCCAGAGGGGAGCTAAAACATTAATTGATTTTAATAAAAAAGGCTTTTTCGTAAACGAAAAAGCCTTTTTTATTAAATCTGAGACTCAGAAGCTCCCCTTTAGGAGCGAGGGGTGAACTACTTAACCCTGCTCAACTTCACAGTATTTGTACGGTTATTATCTTGTAATGGTAAACTCAAAGTGTTGATAAACAAATCACCTTTTTCCAATTCACCTTTTTCAATCAAGAAATCCCTAATTGTATCAACCACTTGCTCAACGTTTTTGCCTTTCATTGTATCAACCACAAAAGCCTGCACACCAGAATAAAGACTCAATTGCGTGGCAAGCGTTTCGTTGTGCGTGAAAATAAATAATCCAGCTTTTGGGCGGTGGTGCGATAAACGAACAGCCGTATAACCTGAATTTGTAATACCAATAATGGCTTTTACTTTCAAGTCACGAGCCAAACGACAAGCCGTCATTACAACGTTATCGTTTTCTTTCTCCTTCGATACATAATCATCTTCGGTTACACGGGTATGGTGGCGGAAATAAAGCTTCTTTTCATCGGCCAATTCTTCTACTTTCACGATTGTGTTGACCATTGTTTCAACTGCCAAAATCGGATATTTTCCCGATGCACTTTCTGCAC
>JBKBSS010000153.1:0-7765 GCA_046291385.1 Emticicia sp.
ATTACCATGTAAATCACTTATAATAAATATATTACCCCTCATACTTTTCGTTACCTGAGCGAAGTCGAAGGTTAAAACGGTAAATCGTCTTTGTCTCCTTCGGCTGAAACTGCACATTCTGATGCAACCGCAGTTGGTTGTGCAGGAGCAGAGGCTCTGTAAGGTGCTGGAGCTGGTGAATCGCTAGATTCTGAGCCAGCCAATTCAATTTTCCAAGCTTTTAGGTCGGTAAACCAACGACCGTTATATTCACGACTTTCGGCATCGAATGATACTAAAAGTTCGTTTCCGATTGTCAAAAATGTTTCATTAAATTTATCTCCCCAAATCGTTAGACATACTTTTTTTGGGTATTGTCCGTCGGTTTCTATCACAAAATCTTGTTTTTTCCAAGTGCCATTTTTTCCTTCACCTGTTTGCACGGCCAGCACGTGCATAAGTTTTCCTTTGATTTCCATTGTAAAATTTGATAAATGTTTGCACAAAAGTACGGCTAATCTTTGAAATCAGAAAGGAATGGGAAAAGGTTATGTCAAAAATGATATGAGTCAATTATTAATCTTTTGGACTCTTAACGCTGAAATTTATACAATAAAGTAGATTTTGAGCCAAAGCTGTTTGATATGATGCCATAAAGTTTCGATTTTATTCAATTCCGAGCAATAGGGTGGTAAAAGTTGAAAATACAAATCCTTCAAACCAATCTTCAAACTTCTTTACAATATTGACCACTCCATTAGAGGCAGTTGCTATTATCCTTTTTTTCTACTGGGTTTAAAGGCGTTTAGTGGTGGAAAAGCAAAAATAATTTGATGCCCATGATTTTGTACTGGAATGGAGTTGTTCTTGAAACAAGTTGACTTAGCTTTACAAATGTATGTGGAGAGTAAACTTTACTTTGAGAACTTGAGCTATCGTTTTTTGCGGTAAATTTATAAATTTGGCACTAAAAATAGTTTTTATGCAAGTTAAACGCACCAAAAATATTATTTTTTAATGCGTTTAACCTGATTTTTAAGGGAGTAAAATTACTTTTTGTAAGCAATTCGGTAAATCGTTCCGCCTAAATCATCGCTTACGTACAACGCACCATCGGGGCCTTGAGCCAATCCGCAAGGGCGATGCTGTACTGGGCCAGTTGGTTTTATGAGGTCTATTCCTGCGAAATTATCGGCAAAAATTTCCCATTTTCCCGAAGGTTTATTATTTGAGAAAGGCACAAAAGCTACAAAATAACCTTTTTTCAATTCGGGCGATTGACCGTGAAATGCAACGAAAGCACCATTGCGGTATTTTGCAGGAAACATTTTTCCAGTATAAAAAAGCAAGTCGTTTGGCCCTAAGTGTGCAGGAAATGCCACGATTGGATTGAGTGCTTTTTCGCCACCAGTTTTTTTGCCATCGCCACCGTATTCGGGAGCAACGATTTTCTTTTTCTGAAATTGGTCATAATAAATATACGGCCAACCTGCATCATCGCCCTCGTGGAGTTCGTACAATGTTTCGGCGGGCGTTTCGGCACTTTGTTGTGGCGTATAATATTGCGGATAAAAATCATGGAATTGTCCACGACCATGCACGGTTGCAAAAAGTGAATTGGTTTTTGAGTTCCAAGCGGTTCCGACGGCATTTTTCAAACCAGTTGCGTAGCGAATTCCGTCCGAAAATGTCTGATTCATTTTTTCGGCATTAAATTTCCAAATTCCACCTGCTGAGTCCAGAATTGAGCAAGGCATGATGCCTTTGCCAGTACCTTTTTCTCGACAAGGGTCGTTGTATGAGCCTACGGTTACGTAAATATTATTGGCATTGTCAAGTACAAAAGGCTTGGCATTGTCACGCCCTTTATCGACCAATCCATCAACGATTTTTTCTGGATTTTCAATGTCAATAATTTCTTCGTTGGCATTTAATTTATAACGCAAAACACCTGTGTTCGAAGAAGCATAGAAATAACCATTTTTGATGGTAACGCCCGTGCCTGGGTAATTTCCAAAATACTTGGTTTCGTCAATCACACCATCTTTATTAGTATCTCGCAAAACACAAATACCTTTTCCGTCTTTGAGTTTTGAAAGTTTGGCGTAAACATCACCATTTTTTGAAACCGTGATGTGGCGAGTTGCACCTAAATCAGAGCCAAGAATAGTAGCCGAAAATCCAGTAGGAAGTTTGATTGCTTCGGCACTAACGGTAGTGTTTTTTTTGACAGGTGGTTCGGGAAGGTTTCTATAAGCAAATAAACCAGCCATTCCTGCAAGACCTGCAAGCATATAGCTCGAACGAACAAATAATTGTTTCATGTAAAACGAATAGTTAGAGAGGTTGAATTTTTCTCTAAAAATACGATAAATTTTTGTGTTTGCTTATTTCTTGCCAAATATTCGTTGAAATGGTCTAATATTTTGTCCAACAAAATCTTTCGGAAAATTTTCGCCGTCTGGTAAGCCTACTGGTAGGTTTTCATCATCCGATGGCCAATAATTTGTCTTGAAAAGATAGTCCCAAATGCTTAATGTAATGCCATAATTAAAGCCATTTGGGTGGCTTGCGGGCATATATTTGGCATGGTGCCAAAGGTGCATTTGTGGGCCATTGAGCAAATATTTGAGCGGTCCAAGATTGATTTTTAGGTTTGCGTGTCCGAGCTGACCAGTGACGAGCGTAAAAATATGAACGATGAAAAAATCGGTCAAACCAACGCCGACCATTGCCAACGGGATGTATTCGAGGCTGCGGTAAATGATATTTTCCATCCAATGATAGCGTAGGAGAGCAGCAAAACCCATTTCTTCGGTGCTGTGGTGTACTTTATGAAATTCCCACATCCAGCCGACATTATGCAAAAGTCGGTGAATTGCCCATTGCATAAAATCTCGCATGACGAAAACAATGAGAATTTTCGACCAAAAAGGCAGTGATTCAATGTTGATTGCAACAAGGTTTGTGATGCCAAAAAGTCCAAGAAAATCTTTGAAGGCTTGCACACCTACCATCGAAAGTGCGTTGTAGGCAATGAGCGAGAATAGAAAATAATTCCAGAGTAAATAAAAGGCATCCAACCAAAAATGGTCACGAATCAAAGGCTGATTTTTTCGCCACGGAAACATAATTTCGAGTACCCAAATGGCCAAAGAAGCCCCAACCAACCAATAAAAATAGTTGTGCCAACTCAGACTCAGTATTTCGTTGATAAAATAGCTGAAATAGCCCGAATATGCTCCTTGAATGATTTTTAGGTATTTTTCCATATTTCTTAAAACCACAAAATGATGCTTTTAGTTTTGCGGAGACTGATGAGATTTATCTGTTTTTTCAAGATGGAGAGGCAATCTTACGCAATTTGCTACCGCTCTGTAAGACTTTACTAATAAAAGAAAATTTCTATGCCCAAGCTTTCCTCAAAAACCTCAACCAATTTCCATGAAAAACCTTTTCGATGTCTTGTTCCGAATAACCTCTTTTGGCCAGTAAACCTTGTAATTTTTGCAAATCGGCAATCGTTTCGAGGTCGGTTGGCGTTTGTTCGGTGCCAAAACAACCATCTAAATCGCTACCAATGGCAATGTGGTTGGCATTGCCCGCAATTTGGCAAATATGGTCGTAGTTATCAATCAATTTATTGAGCGTAACACCACGTTCTTGGGGCGTATCTTTGCCACGAGTCCAGTTTGGTACGAGCATCCACGCATCAAGCACGCCGCCGATAACTGCCCCACGCTCAATCAAAATCTTTATTTGTTCGTCGGTTAGTTGGCGTTGGTAGTCAACCAAAGAGCGGCAATTGTGGTGGCTTGCCCAAACGTTGCCTTTAAACAAATCGAGGGCTTCCGTAAAACCTTCGTCGGTGAGGTGCGTTACGTCGAGAATCATATTGAGTTTGTCCATTTCTTGCACCAATTCTCGGCCTATTTTGGTCAATCCGCCCGACATTGTTGTGCCTGGGGCGTAGCGTCCTGGGCCATAGTGGGCTGGGCCGCACGCACGTAAACCATAAGCGTAGGCTTTTTCTAAATAGGATAAATTGATTAAAGAATCTGCTCCTTCGAGGCTCAAAATATAGCCAACGGGCTTGGTTTCGTTCGAAATGCTTTCATCTTGCCAAAGTTTTAGATGTGTTTCCAAAGCTGTAAGATTAGTAATCTGTACCATTTCGCCCAAATCTTCCATTGCTTTATACCATGATAGTTGGGCTTGTGTAATTCCCCACGCAATTTCGGGTGAATTATAGCCAGAAATTACACTGTCGGGGGCAACGTAGCGAGCCAGTTGCGTTGCTACAATCAGTCCAATATTTCCTTTGCGGAGTTCGGGCAATGAAGCCACGCCATTGCCTCGGTCGGGTTTATCGGTCAGACCTTTTTCACGGTCACGGATTTCGGAAACGGATTTTCGGTAGTCACGATTCCACTCGATGGCGTTCATGGCCATATCGAGGTGTGCGTCAATAATGAGCATAGTTTTGTTGTTGAATAGAAAACCCGAAATTAGTGAAAATTTGGGCTTTTTTTAAGGCAAAACTACAACTTTTTCTGAGCGATTATAACCCGCAAAGCATCCTAAACCATTTTTTATATTCGAGAAAACAGGAGCTGGCTCGGCAAAAGGATTGTCTTGGGAATCTTGAAACTTAAAAAGTGAAAGCTGATAATCATAAAATTCTTTGCTCAGATTGGCAATTTGCAGGGTTAATTTAGACCCCAAAGCAGATGGTCTTGATTTGTATGTTTTGCCGTTGAAAGTTGATTTAACTGTGAAATAGTTGAAAATATCAGCTTTTTGGGAGTTAATTACTGCTCCATCTTGGTTTGCGTCGGTTGGATAGATTTGTTCGTCATACCAATTGGCATTGTATGTGCCTTTTGATGCTTGGTAGCTAATAGCATTGTTTTTAAAAACAGGTATTTCAAGATTAAATTCTATTTCTGCTCCAATTTTATAGAAATTATTTTGTTGAGCCACATCTTTCCATGAAAACTGAACTTCGTAGCCATTCAATGTATCTCGTTGTTGCCCTACTTGGTTAGATGAATAATAGGTTATTAGTCGTAAAACTGGTGTTGCGGTGTAATTGTCAATCTTTACATTTTCAAGCGGAATCGTCGTAGAGGCTTCTACTGCATAATCTTTGGTTGTAGCTTTCAAAGTATATGTTTTTCCTGCTTCAATTTTAAATGCTTTTGCCGAAATAGCATATAGCCTGTTTTTGCTTTGGTAAGGCAGCGTAATAGTCTGATTATCAGACGATAACGTTACGATAGCATTGGTAATATTATTGTCATTTCCACCATAGCGAATGGTATCGCCATTGGCTACATAATAGCCCGAATTTTGAGTTTTATATGTCCCAAATAGCGGTGACGAAATCGTTACTTTTACATAAATCGTAGTATCTTGGGGCGAAATAAAAGAGGTTAAAACCAGTTTTTCTTTGATTTCTGGAAAACGACTCAGCGGAATATCATCAACGATGGTTTCGCAAGAAAACAAGACAAAATTTAGGGTAAATAGAGCGATAATTATTAAAATATTTTTCATTTTTTATTTTGTTAAATTTCATGAATGCTAACCGAGCGAATCGGACTGCCGAGGCAGCCGAGGTTAGAATTTGAAATTATAGCTAAATGATGGAATAAACGGAAACAATGAATAACGTTTCAAGACAAGTTTGTCATCAGCGGTTCGCTGCGGCACACCCCCGAAAATTCCGCCTGATTCGTTGTTTTTTCCTACTACATAAAAGAATGGATTTTTACGATTATAGACATTATAAAAACTAAAATCCCATGTTCGTTCGTGTTTTTTCTTTTGTTTATGAAATTGTATGCCAAAATCAAGTCTATGATACGCTTCGGCCCTGAAACTGTTGCGTTGGCCATATTCGTTTACATTATAGCCCCACCAATTCAGATTACCGTTTTGTATAATATTGCTTTGTTGGGCGGTATATTCGGCAATCGGAATCGTGAGGGCATTGCCTGTGCCATAAACCCACGTAGCCGAAAGCGTTATTCGTTTGCTCAGTTCATAGATTCCTACCAATGAGGCATCGTGTCGGCGGTCGTATCGGGGATAAAACTCTCGACCAAAATTAAGTTCGGCAAATTTCCACAGCGTTTTCGACCAAGTATAACCAGCCCAACCCGAAAAACGCCCAACTTTTTTCTGCAACAAAAACTCAATACCATACGAATAGCCATTGCCGCTTGTTACTTTGTCTTGCCAATCTTGTTTGATTGCTCCATCGGGCGAATCAATTTCCAAAAAACTTGCTCCTTCTTTATAATTAATGATATTATTCATTTGTTTATAATAGCCTTCGAGCGTGAGTGTAAGTCCTTGTTTATCAAGGTCTTGTGCGAAACCGATAGCTACTTGATTAGATTTTTGGGGAGCAATCTTGCTGGTTGCAGGCACCCAAAGGTCTGTTGGTAGCCCCAATCCAGTATTTGATAGCAAATGAATATACTGATTCATTTGGGCGTAGGATGCCTTAAAGGCCAAATCTTTATTTATTTTTAATGCCATTGCGATGCGTGGCTCAGGTCGCAAATACGTTTTCTCATCGGTTATATAATTGCTCAATCTTACACCAATATTAAACTTTAGGTTTTTGAGCGGTTGCCAAACATCTTCGGCATAAATGCCTGATTCTATGGTGTTTATATCTTCAGCTTTGTTTTCGCTGATATTTTTCTGAGAATCTTTCAAGATGGTTGCACTCGGCCTGAAACGATGAAAGATAGACTGTACACCTATTTTTAGTGCATGATATTGATTCGGAAAATAATCCAAATCATACTTAAAACCATAATCTCGGATTCCCGAAAGATAATCTAATTGATAGTTTTGGGTTTGATTGAGTAAAGTATAGGATTCTTTAGCGAAGATGTTAAATTGATAGTTGCTCATAATGAGCGATGTATTACTAAAAAATTTTTGACCGAATAAATGATTCCAACGTAAAGTTGCCGTATAATTTCCCCAGTTGATGCCCGCATCCGTACTGCTGTTTGGACTTTTACTGACAACATTAAACTTATCTTTTCCGAAGTACCCACTCAAATAAATTTTGTCTTTCTTACTAAATTCGTAATTTAGTTTTGCATTAAAATCTTGAAAAAAATATCCCCCATTTTCCTGTCTATCTTTTCCTGCTTGTGTTGCAGCAATAATCGGTCGGGTCAGGGCATCTAAGTAGGTGCGGCGACCAGAAACCAAAAAAGATGCTTTGGCTGGCCCCTTTTTTCGGAGTTTTATTGGCCCTTCAAGTACTAATCTTGATGATATTAGACCAATACCACCTTCGCCTTCGAGTTTTTCTTTGTTGCCATCTTTCATGTTTAGCTCAATAACCGATGAAAGTCGGCCGCCAAATCGGGCAGGAAAACCAGCCTTTGTGAGTTCGACACTTTTGAGTGCATCGCCATTGAAAGTTGAGAAAAAACCAAATAAATGGTTGGCGTTATAAACAATGGCATCATCTAAAATAATGAGATTTTGGTCAGGGCCACCGCCACGCACATAAATACCTGCTTGCCCTTCTGAGCCTTTTTGTACGCCAGGCATGAGTTGAAGTACTTTCAAAACGTCTTTTTCACCGAGTAAAGTCGGAATTTTCTTGATTTGACTTACGGGCAGCTCAATCATGCTCATTTGCGGGCTGTCGCTTACTCGGTCTGCTTGTTTTTTTGCCGAAACACGCACTTCTTCTAACTGATTGGCCGATTCCAGTTCAATATCAAGTTCCAGATTTTTATTCAGC
>JBKBSS010000154.1:0-7765 GCA_046291385.1 Emticicia sp.
CGATTTGTGAGTTGTTCTACTACAAATTCCCTTTTTTCATTTCTTTTACCGCATAATCAGCCGCACGAGCCGTTAGAGCCATTTAAGTTAATGACGGATTTTGGGTTGAAGTTGAAGTAATTGAGGCACCATCGGTTACGAAAACGTTTTTGCAACCATGCAAAGCATTCCATTTATTCAACAATGAAGTTTTAGGGTCTTTACCCATTCTGACTCCGCCCATTTCGTGAATATCTAACCCTGGCGTGCGGTTCGTGTCGTTTGTTCTGATGTTTTTGAAACCAGCTTTCGTAAACATTTCGCTCATTTGCTCGAAATAATCTTTGGTCATTTTTACGTCGTTATCGTCATAATCGACCGAGATTTTCAACTGCGGAATTCCCCACGGGTCGAGCAAAGTTTTATCCAAAGCCACATAATTGCTTTCTTTCGGAATCGTTTCACCCATCATGTGCGAGTTGACATTCCAAACATTATTCAAGTAAGGATTCAGAATCCCTCTTTTTAAATCTTCACCCATGCTACTTCTATCGTCACGTTGGTAGCGTCCAGCACCAAAACCTGCGGCAT
Organism: Emticicia sp.; assembly: GCA_046291385.1. GTDB lineage: Bacteria > Bacteroidota > Bacteroidia > Cytophagales > Spirosomataceae > Emticicia. The sequence continues at coordinate 571 of JBKBSS010000154.1, forward strand.
AACCACGTAAAAAGTCAGTTTCTTGCTTAAAAACATTACGGAAACGTGGAATATAAGGCGAATTCGGACGGCGGCCATCGGTCGTGCTGTCTAAATATCCTTCGTATTCAGCATTGATGGTTGCACGATAGTTATGGAAAGCCACATATTTTCCGAGTACACCGCTATCATTGCCCAAGCCATTCGGGAAACGGCTTGAAGTAGAATTTAATAAAATAAGGTTTGAGTTTAAAGCCGCCGCATTTACGAAAATGATTTTTGCGTAATACTCAATCATCTCTTTGGTGTTGGTATCAATTACCCTTACGCCTTTTGCTTTGCCCTTTTTTTCATCATAAATAATCGAATGTACCACCGAATTTGGTCGAAGTGTCATTTTTCCAGTACGAGCTGCCCACGGTAGGGTAGAAGAATTACTGCTAAAATAGCCACCATAAGGACAGCCACGCTCGCAAATAGTGCGGTGCTGACAAGTGCCACGCCCTTGGTCGAAATGTATTTTCTTTGGTTCAGTCAAATGAGCAGCACGCCCCATAATTATGTGGCGGTCTTTGTAATTTTTGGCTACTTCTTGGCTGAAATGCTTTTCAACGCAATTCATTTCGTGAGGTGGCAGAAATTCACCATCGGGCAAACTCGCCAAACCATCTTTATTGCCCGAAATTCCCGCAAATTTCTCAACATAACTGTACCACGGAGCAAGGTCAGCGTAGCGAATTGGCCAGTCAACGGCAAATCCATCACGGGCTGGGCCATCAAAATCAAATTCTGACCAACGTTGGGTTTGTCTGGCCCACATCAACGATTTTCCGCCCGTTTGGTAGCCACGAATCCAGTCAAATGGCTTTTCTTGTACGTAAGGATGCTCGGCATCTTTTACAAAAAACTGTTCAGTTCCTTCATAAAAAGCGTAGCATTTGCTGATAATCGGATTGGCATCACGCAGTTCTTTGGTGATTTGCCCACGATGCTCAAACTCCCACGGTTGTTTCATGGTCGTTGGGTAGTCGGTTACGTGCCTTACTTCACGTCCACGCTCCAATACGAGTGTGCGTAATCCTTTGCCAGTCAGCTCTTTAGCTGCCCAGCCACCACTGATTCCCGAACCAATGACGATGGCATCGAATGTTTGTGCTTTTACTGAATCTATATTTATGTTTGACATTTTTATCGTTGATTTCAAGGAAGTCTTCGCTTCAAGCGAAGGCTTCCTTTTCTTATAAATTTATTTTTTTACAGATACACAACCATGATAACGAGCAGGGGCAAATTCAAAAATTCGTAGATTAGTCATTACGTATTCTGAATTGAGGTAGCCTTGAATTGTGAGGTTTTTTACTAAACGCACAAATCCTTTTTCATTGGCATTCTCTGAATTCGACATCTTATTCAAAATCTCCAGTTTTTGTTTGCCATCGCATTCAATGAAAGTTTTCGAGAAATCTCTTTTTGCGGCTGCATCAACTAAATCAAAGCCTTTCGAGAAAGTTTCTTGCGATTTTTTATCATAGCAATCAGCCACCATTTTGATAGTAAACTGATGAACGTTGAGGTCTTTTGCTCCGAGAGTATCTGTTTTAGGAATAATCGTTTCGACGATTTCTGAAAGTAGGTTTTCTTGCGATGTCGAAATCTTGAAAGAAGTGCTTGAGATGGCTTCTTTGTTCCATGCGTTTGCCCACGAAGGTAGCACTATTGTACTGCCAATCGTTAGAGCAATATTTTTAATTGCCGAACGTCTTTGCATTTTTGAATTAGGATTGAATTTTAAACGGATACAAATAAAACAATTTTTTATGAGAAAAAGTATGTTCGATTCGTGGCAAAATAAAATTCTGCTAAGTTTGGTCAGTTAGGTATTAGAAATTGATTTTGCTGAGTTGGTATTACAAGCAAAAACTCCCGAAAAAAATGAATTTTCGGGAGTTTTGAAGCGAGTCAGACGTGCCGTCAGACCTTATAGATGATTCCAGCCTTGGGCTTTGATGGCGGCAGTGCCTCCGCTATTGAGTGCGAGCAAAACTGCGGTATCTTGTGTCATGTATCCAATCGGTAAAACATCACTCATGTTTTTGATTTTATCGAAATCGGATTGTTTTACCGTAAATAACAGTTGATAATCTTCGCCGCCGTTTAATGCCGCTGTGATTGGACTTACATTAAATTCGGTAGCCGTAAGCATCGTAATATCTTCAATCGGTAGTTTATCTTCAAAAACCATCGCACCCACGCCCGATTGCGTACAAATATGCAATAATTCGGAAGCCAAACCATCAGAAATATCAATCATCGAAGAGGGAACAACGCCCAATTCGTGGAGTTCGTGAATAATGTCGGTGCGGGCTTCGGGTTTCAATAATTTACCAACTAAATATTCTTTTTCGGTGAGTTCGGGTTGCATATTTGGATTTGCCAAATAAACCTGTTTTTCACGTTCCAAAACTTGCAAGCCGAAGTAAGCTGCTCCTAAATCGCCCGTTACGCACAAAATATCGTTTGGTTTTGCTCCATTTCGGTAAGCAATTTTATCTTTATCAACAAAGCCCGTGGCCGTAATCGAAATCACAAAACCCGATGCCGAAGCACTGGTATCGCCGCCAACTAAGTCAACGTTATAGCTTTCGCAAGCAAATCTTATTCCTTCATATAGCTCGTCGATGGCTTCTACTGAAATTCTATTACTTAGTCCAATTGTCACCGTAATTTGTTTTGCAATGCCATTCATTGCCGCAATATCCGATACATTTACGGCCACGGCTTTATAACCTAAATGACGCAAGGGCGAATATGAAAGGTCGAAATGGATTCCTTCAAAAAGAATGTCAGTCGTGACCAACATATATTTATCGCCTACGTCAATCACTGCGGCATCATCGCCAATACCTTTGATTGTTTCGGCGTTTTTGTTTGTAAACTTTGATTTGATTCGGTCAATTAAGCCAAATTCTCCGAGTGCATTTAGTTCTGTTCTTTCCATGATGCAAAATTGATGAAGATTTTAGAATTTATTTAGCAAAAACCCTAAAATATTCAAATTACAGGTTGTTTTTACGAACGAAGTTAAACTTTGTTCCACAAAAAAAGGTAAACTTTTCAGCTCACCTTTCTCATAAAATATTTTGATACTTTTTACTGCGTAATCAAATTGTAGTTATTGATAGTTCCACCTGTTTTTTGGCTGGCGGTCGTACGAGTAATATCCAACGCTGTATCAGTAACCGAATTGATAGTAAATTCGATTGTTCCGCCCGTGCCAGTTGGCACTGGTGTAAGGTTTTTCAATACTAATTTTGTATCACCCACTAATTCATATTGACCTGTGAAAGTATTGCCATCAAAGTCTTTGAAGTTTACCGATGGGGCAATTAATAAATTTAATGAAAACGAGGCATAAGCTGGTTTCGAGTTAGAAGCTGCACCTTTTGTGTAAACGATAGTACTTCCTTCTTTTATGATATTGGCTGTCCAAGTTTTCTTGATTTTTTCAGAAACAGGCACAACTTTTTCTTTACAAGAAGAAACAGCAAGAGAAACTAAAGATACAAATAGAATGGCAATTTTTTTCATGCGAATATGATTGTTTAATAGCTTTATTGACAAATGATGATTTCTATGTTAGACAGATTTTTAGCAAATATGGTTTAAATATAGAAGAAAAAAAAATGTCGTATGCAAGAATGACGTTTTTTTTATGTAAAACGTTGTAATAGCTTGTGATATTACTTTTTACATATAATAATGATGCCAAATATGATGTAGGCTCATTTTTTCATCAATTGGCGGTAGGTTTTAGGGTTATTGTTTGTATATTTTCTGAATTGACGATTAAAATTTGATAGGTTTTTAAAACCCGATTCGTAGCATATTTCCAAGATATTGAGGTCATTTTCGACCAAAAGTTTGCAAGCGTATTCGATACGAATTTCGTTCACAAACTCAACGAAGGTTTTTTGTGTACGAAGCTTGAAATACCGACAAAAAGCTGCCTCCGAAAAGCGAGTTTTATTGGCTATTTCGCTCAGATTAATGTCGTTTTTAAAGTTTTTAAGCACATAATCAAAGATTTCGTTCATGCGTTCGGAATCTTTTTTACTGATACCTACAATGGCATTTTCGGACAAAAATCGGTATTCTTTCGAGCAAGACATTAGGTGCAAAATCTCTATTAATCCCAGCATTCTAGCAACCTTATCGGCATTTAATAAATCTTGTATTTTTTCTTGAATCTTGGCTCTTGTTTCTCCATAAAATTCAATTCCCAACTTAGCGGTTTCGAGAAAATATTTTATTTCGGTCATTTCCGCCAGTTCAAAAAAATCTTTCCCGAAACAATCATCCAAGAAATGAATCACAATCGAAGCGGGTTGTTGAGCGGTTGATGGCTGATAGCAAGCATCATCAGCTCGATACCAATGTGGCAAATTGCTGCCCAAAATCGCCAAATCGCCTTCGGCATAGTCAGAAACGTGATTTCCCACAAATTTTTTTCCGAAACCACCATCACAAAGCACAATCTCAATTTCTTGATGATAATGCCACGGAGTCTCGAAATGTGGACTTTCAAAGCGGTCAATCAGAAACGACGAGCCGAACGTAAGTGGTAGTTTTTGTAAAAGTGGTTTTTTAAGCATAAAATCAAAATAGTATTGTAAAAGTAACTTTTTTGAGTGGAATCTATAATGATTCTATGAGTTATTTGTGTAATATTCATTAAAGTGGTTTTTAATAATACTTTATTTGCAAATGTTGAAAGGTAAATCAATCGTAATTATTGGCGGAACAACTGGTTTAGGTTTTTCGGCAGCAAAAGCATTTGTGCGTGAAGGTGCAAAAGTCGTGGCCGTTGGTCGTAAGCCCGAAAGTTGCTTGTCTGCCGAATTGGTTTTGGGTGAAAATGGCCGAGCAATGGCCGCCGATGCCACCAACGAAAACACGGCAAAAAATGCTATTGAGTTGTGTATCAGTGAGTTTGGTGGTTTTGATGGACTCTATCACGTAGCAGGAGGAAGCGGACGTAAATTTGGTGACGGCCCTTTGCACGAGCTTACGCTTGAGGGCTGGAATAAAACTTTTGAGCTTAATCTCACGAGTTTGATGCTCTCTAACCAAGCAGCAGTACAGAAATTTTTGGAACTGGGAAAAGGCGGTACAATTCTGAATATGGGTTCGGTTTTGGGTTTTTCGCCTTCACCTAAATATTTTGTTACGCACGCATACTCGGCCGCAAAATCGGCAGTTGTGGGTTTTACAAAGTCTTTGGCGGCTTATTATGCTTCTCAAAATATCAGAATCAATCTTTTAGCACCCGCTTTGGTCGAAACCCCGATGTCGGAGCGAGCCAGTAAAGATGAAACAATTATGAATTTTGTGAAAACCAAACAGCCCCTCGATGGTGGTAGAAATGGTCGTCCCGAAGACCTTGATGGTGCTGCCGTATTTTTTATGTCGGATGCCTCAAAATTTGCCACTGGCCAAACGCTTTATGTTGATGGTGGCTGGGAAGTTTCGGAAGGACAGTATTTTTAATTGAGAATGTTGAGTTAAGAATTTAGAATGATGGTCAAAACTTTAATGTCGTTTGATTTTACGACCACGAAGTGGTCAAATTTGAATAGCCCTAAATGAAATTTGGGGTCTAAAATGAGCAATTAAGCAATGACCCTAAAAGGGTCAAACTTACTTGTTTTTAATTGGCTTAAATCTGTAAACTAAAAATGAAAGTAGCAATCGGTATCGACCTTGGTGGCACAAATGTAAAAGGAATTTTGATGCGTGAAGATGGAGAAATCTTAAAGCAACATTATATTCCTACGAAAGACGATGCCGAAGGAAAATGGCGAGAAAATGTGCTTGAAATGGTCAATTTCTTAAAAGATTTTCACCAAAAACCAATTGACCTCATCGGGCTTTCGGCACCAGGTTTAGCCAATGCCGATAATAAATGTATCGCTCATTTGCCCAACCGATTATTTGGTTTAGAAAACTTTATTTGGGAAGAATATTTCGGCATAAAAACGCTTGTCTTGAACGATGCTCATGCCGCACTCATGGCCGAAGCTAAGTTCGGAATCATGCAAAATTATAAAAATGCGGTTTTGCTCACACTCGGCACGGGCGTAGGTGGCGGAATCATGATAAATGGACAACTTTATCAAGGTTTGAGCCAAATGGCTGGACATTTGGGGCATATTTCGCTCAACGCCAACGACGATGAATTAAGCATTTTGGGAATGTCGGGAAGTTTAGAATATGCCATTGGAAACTGCTCAATTGTTCGGCGTTCGATGGGGCGATTTCAGTCAACGCATGAGTTGGTGAACGCTTATCTAAATAATGATTCGTTTGCTACTTGGCTCTGGCTTGATTCGGTCAGAAAGCTGGCAATTGCCATTACCTCATTAATCAATGCTCTTTCGCCCGAAATCATTGTTTTGGCAGGCGGAATTACAACGGCTGGAGATGCTTTATTTAAACCACTCCATGAGTTTATTGAGCTTTTTGAATTTAGACCAAAAGGCAAAACAACATTAATCAAACAAGCAAAATTTGCCGATTTATCGGGAGCAATCGGTGCGGCCGCCTTTGTTTTTGATAAAGTTCAATCGTAGAGACGTTGTACTGCAACGTCTCTGTACTCAAAATATATTTTATCCATCTTTCATTTATTTTAGAATGTCTTACACCGCTGAATATTTAAAAAAATGTCAAGGTTTAATCGAAACCGTTGCCGCCCAAGAAGCAGAAATTCTGCAAGCCGCAAAACTGTTTTCGGAGTCGATTTTGGCAGGAAGAATGGTACACGTTTTTGGTAGCGGACACAGCCGAATTATGGTCGAGGAAATGTGGCCACGTTATGGCTCGTTTCCTGGTTTTAATCCAATTGTGGAGTTATCGCTGACGTTCCATAATTTGGTTGTGGGGGCAAATGGTCAACGCCAAGCCATGTTTCTGGAAAATATAACGGGTTTTGCCGCTCAGATTTTAAGAAATTTCGACCTTTCGGAAGTTGATACCGCTCTGGTGATTTCTTCATCGGGCTGTAATGTTGTACCGATTGAAATGGCAGAAGTTTTTCAGAAAAAAGGCATAAAAACCGTCGGAATTATCTCGAAACAACATTCTGAAGCCAGCACAAGCAAAAAACAAGATGGACGAAAACTCCAAGATTTCTGCGAAATAGTGCTTGATTCGGGAG
>JBKBSS010000155.1:0-7671 GCA_046291385.1 Emticicia sp.
GATAATATGCTCACTTTCTTAGATTCTAAGATTGTGAACGAAATGAATGGTCGTTTCTTCTATGCAAGTTTACAAGATTTTATTGACAACAAAGCAAGCCGTTATGCCCGTGAAGTGCCGTTGTCGAACCCTGCGGTTCAGCAATCTTTACTTGATTTTTCATTGTTCGGACAGGTTGATTTTCAGCCATTCAAAAACGTTTCGGCAATGGCAGGTTTACGTTATGATGCAACGGTTTTCTTTAAACAAGGCGATGCCAACGCAACAACTGAAAACAAATTGGGCATAAAAACAACTAATTCGTTGGCCGATTTTAATAATATCCAACCAAGAATCCAATTAACTTGGGATGTGCAAGGTCGCCAAAAAGATTTGATTAAATTTGGCGGTGGAATTTTCTCAGCACAGCCAGTTTCTTATTTACAGTTGAATAATATTCAGAATAGCGGTACAATCGTTGGTTCGATTGATGTTTCGGGAGCAGCAGTTCCAAAAGCAGATTTTGTTTCGTACAGAAATGACCCAGCAACTACGCCAGGAATCAAGCCAGGTGAAAGTTTTATTTCAACAATTAATGCGGTTTCTGATGATTTTCAAGTACCGAGTATTTTCAAATTAAACTTGTCTTACAACCGTTTTTTCAATTCAAGATTTAGAGCGGGTGTGAATTTATTATGGTCGAAAACTATCAATAATTATGTTTATTATGATAGAAATATTGTTGACCAACCCTATTTTACACTCAGCAACGAAGGAAATCGTGGAGTTTTTGTACCAGCAAACACAATTCCTGCTAACGGCTCAACCGATTGGACAAAAGGCAGAAAAGCAACCGATGTTGGTAGAGTTTTGGAATTAGAATCTTCGGGACAATTAGACCAAATGGCGGTAGTTTTTGATGCAAGCATGAGACTCGGAACTGATGGTTATTTTACAGTTAGTTATACCCGCAACGATACAAAAGATAACACTTCGTTTGACTGTTGCGTAGCCAATACGTCAACATTCCGTGCGGTTGCCGACGACCCAAGAGATAGAACTGTAGCTTCTTCTGATTTCCAATTTAGTGATAAATTAGTGGTAAGTGCTGCTTCTCCAACCGTAAAAGGTTTCCAACTCGGTGCCGTCTTTAATGGTGTTGGTGGAACTCGCTACTCGTTTTTAGTGGGTGGAAACAAAAGTATCAACGGTGATTTTGTGTTGACAAACGATTTAGCTTTTGTTTTTGACCCAAATAATTCGGCTGTTCCTGAAACAGTAAGAAATGGTATCAAAGGGCTTTTGGAAAACCCCGATGTAACGCAAAGTGTAAAAGATTATATTACGAAAAGTGTTGGCAAAGTAGCCGAAAGAAATGGCGGGGTAAATCCTTTTTATTATACCTTAGATTTACGTTTGACGAAAGATATTACACTTTATAAGAATCATAAGTTAGGCTTTTCGGCAGATTGTTTTAATTTTATGAATTTATTGGATAAAACTAAAGGTGTTTCGTATAATCACGGAAACGTAAACTTGCTCACAATGACTACTTTCGACCAAAACACTAAAAACTATAATTATAATGTAGAAGCTGGTGCTGGTAGAAAACTTTCAACGGCGGGCGGTAATCCTTGGAGAATTCAGTTAGGATTAAGATATTCATTTTAACATTACATATACCCTAAAATTGAACCCTAACAGAGTCTGACCATTTATTTGGTCAGGCTCTATCACTTTTTAAACAAACTTCAAAAAAATGAAAAACTTTGCCATAATTGTGGTGGTTTTGAGCCTTATCATAGGCTGTAAGAATCAAAGACCGAATGCTAATAATTCTTCCACCGTCGAAAAATTGGGTTTGAAAAGAGTAAAACTCTCTAACGGTTGGTCATTGACACCGATTGGAAAAAGCCTAAAATTGCAAGATTTACCGCTAAATTTAGTGGTTTCTCCTTCAAAAAAGTATTTGGCTGTTACAAACAACGGACAAAGCACGCAAAGCATCACGCTCATTGATGCCGCAACCGAGACCGTTTTAGACGATGAAATCATAGAAAAGTCGTGGTTGGGTTTAGCTTTTAGTCCTGACGAAAAATACATTTACGCATCGGCTGGAAACGATAATAAAATCAATATTTATAAAATTGAAAATAATCAATTACAAAAAGATGGCGAAATTATTTTGGATAAACCTTGGCCTGTAAAAGTCTCACCAGCAGGACTTTGTGCAACCGAAAAGCATATTTTTGTAGTTGCAAAAGATAATAATACGCTTTATCAGCTTGATATTGCTACAAAAAGTATCTTGAAAAAAATACCACTTGCGGCCGAAGCATATACTTGTATTCTTTCACCCGACAAAAATCTATTATATATTTCGCTTTGGGGTGGTGCAAAAATCTTGGTTTATGATATTTCAGCCTCAAAAATCATTGACGAAATAGCGGTTGATAAAAACCCAAATGACATGGTTTTGACCAAAAATGGCCAGTATTTATACGTTTCGCACGGAAACGATAATACGGTTTCGGTCATTGATACGAAACTAAAACAACGCATCGAAACGCTTTCTTGCTCGCTTTATCCTGACTCGCCCGTTGGTTCAACTCCCAATGGCGTTGCTTTGAGCGAAGACGAAGAAAAACTGTTTATTGCAAATGCCGATAATAACTGTTTAGCGGTTTTTGAAGTAGAAGAAAAAGGAAAAAGTCGCTCATTAGGTTTTATTCCTACGGGTTGGTATCCGACTTCGGTCAAAACAATTGGCAATAAAATTTATGTAACCAATGGAAAAGGACTTTCTTCTTCGGCCAATCCAAAAGGGCCAAATCCAGTGAGTTCTAAAAGTCCGCAATTTAAAGGAGCAAATCCTGAAGCCGTTCGAGGCACGCAGTATATTGGTGGTTTGTTCAAAGGAACGCTTTCAATTTTTGATTTTCCCGATGAAAAAACTTTGGCCGATTATTCGAAAATCGTTTACGAAAATACGCCTTACACTAAATCTAAGGAAATAGAAAGTGAAGGTGAAAAAGGAAACCCAATTCCAACAAAATTAGGTCAAAAATCACCCATCAAATACGTTTTTTATATAATCAAAGAAAATCGCACTTACGACCAAGTTTTGGGCGATGTAAAAGGCGGAAATGGCGATACAACGCTTTGTTTGTTTCCCGAACGCATCACACCAAATCAGCACGCAATAGTAAAAGATTTTGTTTTGCTTGATAATTTTTATGTAGATGCCGAAGTGAGTGCCGATGGACACAACTGGTCAACAGCTGCTTACGCCAATGATTACGTAGAAAAAACTTGGGTAACGAGCTACGGCGGTCGTGGTGGTACTTATGACTACGAAGGAAGCCGAGAAATTGCGTACCCAAAAAATGGCTTTATTTGGGATTTTGCTCACCGTGCGGGCGTAAGTTTTAGGTCTTACGGTGAATTTTCTGAGCAGCGAATGAAACTACCAAATCTGAAAGATAATTGTAGCTTGAAGTTTCCGTCTTATAATCTTTCAATCAAAGATGTAACTCGTTTTGAGGCTTGGAAAGCTGATTTTGACTCTTTACTAACAAAAAATAGCGTACCAAAATTAAATATTATTCGCCTCGGAAACGACCACACCGCAGGAGCAAGAGTTGGAATGCCAACCACCGAAGCAATGGTTGCAGATAATGATTTAGCAGTCGGAAAATTAGTCGAGCATCTTTCAAAATCGGGTATTTGGGAACAATCGGTTATATTTGTTTTGGAAGACGATGCTCAAAACGGCTCTGACCACGTGGATGCTCACCGCTCAACGGCCTACGTTGCGGGTGGTTTTGTGAAACGTGGCTACGTTGACCACACCATGTATTCAACATCAAGTATGCTACGCACGATGGAATTAATTTTGGGAATTCCACCAATGAGCCAATACGATGCTGCCGCCACTCCAATGTGGCGTTCTTTCAGCAAAACGCCTAATAATAAGCCGTTTACAGCTCTAAAAAACAACATTGATTTAAACGAACGCAATGTAGCGGTTAATAGAAATTCAATTAAATCAGCAGAATTTGACTTATCAAAACCCGATTTAATTAATGATTTAGAGTTTAGTCAAATTGTGTGGCAATCGGTAAAAGGATTAAAAAGCTCAATGCCCGCTCCAAAAAGAAGTGCATTTTTGGTGTTGAAAGAAGAAGAAGGCGATGAAGATTGAACAGATAATTAGCTTTATAACTTTCAAGTAAAAAAAAATCCCCGTTTAATAAAACGGGGATTTTTTTTATTTTTTTCTTAACCCTCAAAAATAATCTAATTGTCTCATCATGCCTAAATCCAAATTTTTTAAGCGTTTTTATCATTAGAATATTGGCATATAATTAGGTTATTGATACTAAGGTTTTAGATGGGCCCTATTATTGAGTCTGTATTAAGCTAAGGGTGCTTCAATGAGCATTCATTCCTTGAAACCGTAACAATTGCATCATATTGAATTAACCCTCAATTTATACAACAAGCATAATTTTGTGGTTCAAATATTTTGCACAAGAACTACATGCTCTAAAGTTTAAGATGCTTGTTTTTTTGTTACAACTACCTCCAAACTAAAACATTATGCAAAGAACTCTACTCAAAGGCTTATTGGCGTTTATCATTTCTTTTTCCACTTTTATTGCTTCAAACGCCCAAAGTAATAGTGTATCGGGTAATGTTAAATCAGCAATTGGCGAATTGATTCCTGGAGTAAATATTCAGGTGAAAGGAACGAGTACTGGCACTGTTACAGATAACAATGGTGCTTTTAAAATTAATGTGAACGCTGAAAAAGCAACGCTTGTAGTATCTGCCATCGGTTTTGCTACCCAAGAATTGAGCGTTGGCAATAGAAGTAAAATTGATGTGATTTTACAAGAAGATGCCAAAACTTTAAATGAAGTTATTGTTACTGCTTTAGGTATCAAGCGTGAAGAAAAATCACTGGGTTTTGCGGCAACAACCATCAATGCCAATGCCGTAATTGATGCAAAATCAAACAACTGGGTGAACACACTTTCTGGAAAAGTGGCTGGTTTAAATATTCAAGGTGTTGGTGGTGGCCCAATGGGTTCGTCAAGAATTACACTTCGTGGAGAATCTTCACTCAATCTTGAAAATAATCAGGCTTTGATTGTGGTTGATGGCGTGCCAATTAGCAGTAAAATTACGGGAACTGGCTATAACTCTCACCTTTCGGCCGATAGCCCAGTGGATTATGGCTCAACGGTTTCGGACTTAAATCCAGATGATATTGAAAATGTGACTGTCTTGAAAGGCCCTGGTGCAACGGCACTTTATGGAAGCCGAGCAGCGGGTGGGGCCTTGGTAATTACAACCAAAACAGGTGTAAGAAAAGACCGAGGAATTGGCGTAACTTTCAATACAAACTTTAATATTGAGCAAGTAAATCGTTGGCCAGACTACCAATTTGAGTATGGCGAAGGACGTACAGATGCTTATTATTCCTACTTAAATAGTGCCGATGGAATTAATACAAGTACAACCGCAGCCGCTGGGCGTGCTTGGGGACCTAAATTTGATGGTCAATCGTACTTTCAATATAATCCAGATGCACCAGATGGCAAACCAACCGAAAGAACGCCGTGGGTTGCTGATAAAAATTATATTTCAGGCTATTTTCAAACAGGAAAAACGATTTCAAATAGTCTTTCGCTCGAAGGAGGTACGGATAAGGGTTCGGCAAGATTTTCTTTTACTCATTTAAAAAACGAATGGATTGTACCGAATACGGGCTTTGAGCGAATCAATGCGGCTTTGTCAGTCAATCAACAATTATCTTCAAAGTTAAAGATTACAGGGAAAGCAAATTATACCAACAAGCAAAGCGACAATTTGCCTGCGGCGGGTTACAATAATCAATCTTTGATGTATTTTGTTATCATTGGGCCTGCACCAAACGTGAAACCAGAATGGTATAAACCTTATTGGCAACCTGGCTTAGAAGGTGTGCAACAACGTAATCCTTTTAATCCTGGGCCAGATAATCCATATTTAGATATGTACGAAATGCTCAATAAAATGAATAAGCACGGACTTATCGGAAATATTGCAGCCAGCTACCAATTGTCTGATAAATTTGATTTAATGCTCAGAACGGGCTTAGATATGTCGTTTGAATACCGTTCGCAACAACGCCCTTTCAGCATGACAAAATACCCAAGAGGTATGTTTAGAGAGCAAAATGTTTTCAGTTATGAGTCAAACACCGATTTTTTATTGAATTATAAAGATAATTTCAGCGATAAAATTAGTGTAAGAGCTTCGCTCGGAGCAAATGCCATGCAGCAAACTTACGATTTTGCAGGTCTGTATGCTGACCAGTTAGCACAGCCAGGTATTTATCAAATCTCAAATAGTTTAGACCAAGCAGTGGCCGACCCGCTTAAAACTCGCAAGGCAATTAATAGTGTTTATGCAACCACGCAATTTGCTTTTGATGAAAAGATTTTCTTGGATTTAACTGGCCGAAACGACTGGTCGAGTACTTTGCCATTTGCCAACAATTCGTTTTTCTATCCATCGATTAGTTCGAGTTTTTTATTGCACGAATTGTTTAAAATGCCGCAATCTATTTCATTTGCAAAAGTGCGTGCTTCGTGGGCTCAGGTCGGAAATGACACTCGTCCGTACCAAACAACTCGCTATTACGACCGTATTTATGGCAATAATTTTACTAATCCTTCGACACTTTTTAATGCCAATCTTAAACCCGAAATCACTTCAAGTTATGAGTTTGGTTTGGATGTTCGTTTATTAAAAAATCGTTTGGGTTTAGACTTTGCCGTGTATAATAATGATAGTCGCAATCAAATTTTGGCCGTTCCGCTCGACCCAACATCTGGTTTTTCAAATGCTCTCATCAATGCAGGTTTGATTAATAGCAAAGGTGTTGAAGTGAAATTGAATGGTAAAATCATCAATAATGCCAATTTTAAGTGGAATTCTACGGCAATTTGGTCAAGAAATCGCAGCTATGTGCGTGAATTGGCCGAAGGAATCACCAATCAAACGATTTACAGCCACAGCGGAAACGTTACCATCGAAGCCCGTGTAGGCGGATTGATGGGCGATATGTATGGCCGTGGTTTTCAACGCTCACCCGATGGTCAAATTATTTACGGCACAAACGGTTTACCTGCTCAACTCGACCCAACGACCAAAAAATGGGGCAATGCTTTTGCCAATTGGAAAGCCAGTTGGTCGAATGAATTTACTTACAAAGGTCTAAAACTAAGTGTTTTGTTGGATGGACAAATGGGCGGCAGTATGTATTCACAAACCAACCACAAAAATAATACACTTGGTAAAACCACTGTTACACTCCCAGGTAGAGACGGTGGATTGATTGGCGATGGCGTAGTAAAACAAGCCGATGGAACATTCTTGCCAAATACGGTGAAAGTTGCTGCAAGTGCCTATTATGACAATTATTACCAAATCAGTAATGCCGAAGTCAATATTTTTGATGCTTCATTCTTGAAAATCCGTGAAGTTCGTTTTGAGTTTAATTTACCTCAAAATTTATTGAGTAAAGTTGGCATCCGCCAAACGAGTGTGGCATTATTCGGACGTGATTTATTCAATTTTACGAAATTTCCAGGTTTTGACCCAGAAGGTGGAAATTTGAATAACGGAACCTTAACCCCA
>JBKBSS010000156.1:0-5286 GCA_046291385.1 Emticicia sp.
GAAAAAATACCAGCAAATAATGATGCTTCGTTTTTAGCCCGACGCATACAAACACAGTATTTTGATGCTCCGCTGCATTTTCATCCTGAATACGAATTGACATTGATTGTAAGCGGAAACGGAAAACGTTTTGTGGGTGATAGTGTAGAAAATTTCGAGTCGGGCGATTTGGTTTTACTGGGTTCAAATTTACCCCATTTTTGGAGAAGTGATAAACCCTCAGAAACAACTTCGGAGGCAATCGTGATTCAGTTTTCGACTGATTTTGTAGAGAATGTTTTAGGTAAACTTCCCGAATGTAAAAACATTGTTGCGATGCTTATTGCGGCAAAATCGGGCATAAAATTCGATGCTTCGTTTGCTCCATATTTAGAAAATTTAATTGCCGAAAAAGGTTTAAAACGCTTAACTCAATTAATTGAAGCACTTGAAACACTTTCACAATCAACTGATTATCAACTACTTGCAAGTAAAAATTTCAATATAAAACCCGATGGTGCAGAAAACGAACGTATGCGAAAAGTCTTAGAATTTACGCTGGATAATTTCCAAAATGAAGTTTCGATTAATGATGTTGCCGATTTGGCGAGCCTGACTGTTCCGTCTTTTTGTAGGTATTTTAAAACTCGCACACGAAAAACTTACGTTGATTATCTGCACGAAATACGAGTAAGTCACGCCCGTAAATTATTGATTGATAATCAACTGAGCATTAGCCAAATTGGGTTAGAATGTGGCTTTCAAAACCTTTCAAATTTTCATAGAATCTTCAAAAAACAGGTTGGAGTTACGCCTTTGGCTTATCGCAAGCATTTTTAGTTTTTCTTCTTAAAAACACCCCTTGGGTCGTCTTTTTTGGCCAAAAGTCCCTCCAAAATTTCTATGCTGGCATTGTCGGGGTCGAGTTCGTAGCCTTGATGAAAACGCTCCCACGCTTCGTCAATTTCATCGTTTAGAAGTTTGGCCAACGATAATTGCATGAGTGCATTGGCCGATTCTGGTTGCTTCGTAAGGGCTTTTGTGAGTAGTTCAAATGCCTTTCTTAAATCTTCTTTTTCGGCATCGACCGTGAAGCATTTGATATAAACCGTAGAAAGGTCAACGATGAGCGTTACGTTATCGTCGTCTTCAATTTCGAGGCCACGATTCATCAAATCAATGGCTTGGGCGTATTTTTCGTTTTGGTAGGCAATCACGCCCAAACCCCAATAAACATCGGAGTTTTCATCGTCGAGTAAATACGCCAAATTGAAACGATACGTTGCCGTATCTTTTTCGCCTTCGCTCAAATATTCCCACGCACGAGTTGCAAAGAATTCGCTGGCTTCGCTTCGAGTTTTGAAGTTTGCATCACAAGCTTTCAAAAATTCTGTATCGACTAACTTTTGGTCATCGGTTTTCTCAAATTCTCCAAAAAGTGGCAAAAGATGAACATTTACTCCTTTCGGGGCCAATTTCTTCTTAACTACTTGTGTTTGGGTATCCTGTGCAGGCACAAACGACTTCGTATTTGATAGGGCTTTGGTTGGCGTTGAATAGCTATTAAGATTGGCACTCTGCGAACGAAAAACAGCTTGTTGGGCTATTATATCGGCAGAAATTAAGGCACATAAACTCGATAATAATAAAAATCTCATTAGCAATTTTTGACAGATACATCACAGACATAACGACATCTGTTGTAAATTTATTAGCTTTTTTCGGAAATTTTAACAGGATTTAAAAAGATTTTTAGGATTGCCAGAATTATAAGATTCTCGCTAAAAACCGTTTTAAATTATCGTGTGTGAATTATATTACAAAATAATGCCTGATAAAATTTTATTTAGCAGGCACTACAATTCTATCTCTTAGAGCCTTTATTTAATTTTGAAAAACCATATTTCTTGCCACTCGAAGACGGACTTTTTGGCGATGAACCTCCCCCACTTTTACCCGAAGTCATGGCTTTTTTCTTGGCCGCTGCTGCTCTTGGGTTTTTCTTTTCGTGGAAAGCTCCTTTGAAAGTTGGGTCTTCTTTCTTGCGTTGGTTATCAATTTCGAGTAACATTGCTTGATTTTCATCAAATGGCGTCGGAGCGATTTCTACATCAAGCGGAATCAATTCACGAGCAATTTCCATACGGATAATTGCCTCAATTTTTTTGATGTGGTATTCTTCGGGAGGAGTCAAAAACGTAATGGCTTCGCCAATATTATTGGCTCGCCCAGTTCGGCCGATTCTATGCACATAATCTTCATAAATCAGCGGAACATCAAAATTTATTACGTGGCTAACATGGTCAATATCAATACCTCTGGCTGCTACATCGGTAGCTACCAAAACTTTTACGGCATCTTCACGAAACGCATCCATTGAGTTGATACGAGTATTTTGACCTTTATTGGCGTGAATCACCCGAATCTCTCCTTTTGGAACAACTGCCCCTTTTAATGCTTCAAAAACCTTATCGGCAATATCTTTTGAGCGAGTAAAAATAATCGTTTTTTGTATTTCACCAGTCTTGAAAAGATACTCCAAAATATTGATTTTGGTTTGCATATTTGGCACCGTAAACATTCGTTGTTTGACAGTTTCGGCGGTGGTTGCTTGCGGAGAAACTTCAATTCTGGTCGGAAACTCTAAGAATTCGTAAGAAAACTTTTCTACTTTTTCGGGGAAAGTGGCCGAAAATAGCAAATTTTGTCGTTTTGTAGGAATTACCTCCAAAATACTACGAATCTGCGGCATAAAGCCCATGTCCATCATTTTATCGGCTTCGTCCAAAATCATGATTTTGATGTCTTTTACGCCAATATCGCCACGCAAATACAAATCCATGAATCGGCCAGGAGTTGAAACAATGATGTCAACACCCGCCTGAATAGCCTCGATTTGAGTTTTTGGACCAAGTCCGCCATAAAGTGCGACGTGACGAATATCGGTATATTTTGCCAATTCGCCCACCGCTTTATCAATCTGAATGACCAACTCACGAGTTGGGGCAAAAATCAAGCAACGAGGTAATTTTCCCTGTGCGTACTTCACTTTCATCAAAATCGGCAAAAGATATGCTGCTGTTTTTCCAGTACCCGTTTGAGCGATTCCCAAAACATCATGCCCTTGTAGCGTCAGCGGAATTGTTTTTTGCTGAATCGGTGTGGGTATTGTATAACCAGCATCTGCGACTGCATTTAATAACTGACGATTAAGCTCAAATTGCTCAAATGTATTTTCTATTTCTTCCATAATCTCAATCCAACGGCAACAGCCGAACGTCCTCCCCGATGGCAAGGACTATTTTTTAATTGGTAATTTTTAATTCTTTTAATGTTCCTTCAAAACTTTCATCAAAGCCCGAAGTGTATTTTGCCCAAAAACGAATTTTTGTAACTCTCTGATTATCAACACCTTTATTTAAGAAAAAGTTACAGGCTTCGGCTTGTGTGGTTATTTTTTGATTGATAAAAATACCTCCACGCAAGATTTTATCAATCACTCGAAAGTTTTCTTGACTACCATTTTCGTAAGTTACCGAACAATATAAATAAGGCGGTTGGAAAAATAACCTCGCCAATTTTCCTTTTGAACTATAATTTATTTTTGCCGAAAAACGAATTGGATTAGCTGATTTTGATAGCTGAATATCTTCGTTTAGTTTAAATTGAATAGTCGATAAATCGCTGTATGTCAAACCTTTAGTAACTTTATTTCTATGAAAAAGATAAAAAGTATCTTTTTGAATTACGGTCGTATCGGTCAGTGAATAATTTCTTAGAAGTGCTTCACTCAAATCGGTTTCAACCCAAAAAGGATTTTGCTCTCTGAATGCTTCGGTGCGAAAAAGCACAAATTCGGGAGCTGTTTTTGATAGATATTTTTCGCCGTTTTTTTTCATCAACCAATCGCTATTGGCTTGATAAGATTGTATGATTGGGCGAGGATTATAATTTAATTGGTTGAAATAAATATGCGAAATTTGGTGCGGAATAATATCAATACTGGCGTTTCCAACTTTCGTTAGTAAATCATTTGGAAGCTGAATTGGAGAGTTTTTGAAATTATCTTCATATTCGTAAGTAAACAGTCTTTTTAGATAATTTACAGGATTTTTCTGCTCCAAAATCTCGAATACATGACTGATAGAAAACGAATTAGCCGAAATTTCCTGCGAAATATTGGTTGGTGGATACGTCAATAAATATCCTTTAAACGTTTTTTCTCCAATATAAAAACGAATCAATTGCGTAGCCAATAATTGTAAGCACAGAACAGCGACAAACATTCTTCCTGCCCAAATCTTGTACGAATTTTCGGTAAATAAATAAATCAAAGCCGCCAGCGGAGGCATTAATAAGAAAAAGCCGAAAATATTGTAAGCTCCCACGGCCGTATGAGCTTGCTTGAAACCCAGAAACCAAGCAAGAGCAATGAGCAAATACAAATAAACGCTTTCAAAATTATTTTGAAAAATAGAGCGAAAAGTCTTGAAAATAAAAACCAAAACGGCCAACACAATTAATGCTTCAAAAAACAGTAAAAACAGTAATTCTTTGGTACTCAAAAGCATGGCCGCCATCGCATCTTGGTAAGCATCTATGATTTTGAGGCTGGCTTCGAGGTAGGCTGGAATATCGACATGCAGCACGAAAGAAAGCGAATAAGTCAGTAGAATTTGAGCAATCCAACAAATGATGATTGTGCGAAGCGTAAATGCCTTGACAAGCCAAAAATAAATCAGTGAAGCACCAAAAAGGCCATAAACAATGATACTTAGGTTTACTTTTATGTAGAAAATCAACACTGAAATTAAAACCGCCAACAACAAAGCCGCCGAATTTCGGGTTTTGAGGGCATAGAGCAACCAAAATAAAAAGAAGTAAAAAAACGTAAACGAAGTATCAGAAATAAAGCCCCACGGCATTAAAATCAATAGCGATGAAATCGCTACAATCCACCAGTTTTTGCCAGCTTTCTGAAAACAGAATTTAATGATAATTAGGTAGTTGAGTAAAGTAAAAATTTCAGCCGAAACCAAAACCCAAATCGGAACACTTTTGGGCAAAAGTCCTGTGTTGAGATAGCCCAGCGGGCCATAATTAAAGATAAAATCACGCCCAAAAACGAAGCCACTGTCAATGGCCATCACGAGCGACTCGTGCCACGAAGCATCAATATTGAAACCCGCATAACCCGCAGGCAATGACAATGAAAAGAAGATTAACCCGAAGAAAACTAAGAATAAAGTCTGCCGATTAAAGAAGCCTGTCGGTACTGATTGCATTGGTTATTATAAAGTAAGACGT
>JBKBSS010000156.1:5386-7658 GCA_046291385.1 Emticicia sp.
AGACAATAGACACGAGATATGAGAAAAAGCATTCTTCTTTTGTCTATTGTCTAATATCTTTTATCTAATTATCTACAAAAATAGCTTAAATCACAGCCAAAAACTGGATTTTGGGTATAATTATTTCTAATTCAACCGAGGGTCGGTTGGGTAATTCGATAAAACTTTGTATTGTCCGCCCATGCGTTTCAGTACTTCACGCCAAAAATTTTTGCTTGGTGTTTCAAAAATCAAGCTGGCATCGGTATCCGAAACAATCCATGAGTTTTGTTTTAGCTCATCTTCCAATTGTCCACCTGACCAGCCCGAATAGCCAATAAAAAGTCGAATATCATCTTCGGCAATTTTACCAATATTCACCAAAGTTTTTACTTGCTCGAAATCTCCCGACCAAAAAATACCATTGCCAATATCAATCGCACCTTCAATTTCATTGCCCAGACGATGAATAAAATGTAAGGTATTTTGCTCAACTGGCCCGCCTAAATAAAGCGGTAGTTCGCCATAAACATTTTCCATCACATCATCCAACTTGAGGTTTGTTGATTGATTAAGCACCAAGCCAAAAGTACCTTGCTCATTATACTCGCAGAGCAATACTACACTTCGTTCAAAGTTTTTATCGCCCAAAAATGGTTCTGCAATGATTATTTTTCCTTTTGATAATGACATAAAAGCTGTGAATTTTTGAGCAAAATAGTGTATAATTATCAAATATGCTATAAAAAACAAAGGCTGCTTACAAAACAGTAAGCAACCTTTAAATATTTCATAAAATGATATTCAGAATAAATATTATTTCTTCAAAATCATTTTTTGAACCAATGATTTGTTTGCAACTCTTTGTACACGAACTGTTAGTTCGGTAGCAGGAAGATTTTCTGGTAATTGATACGCTTTACGTAAATCTTTTACCATACCTTCTTTGTGCATGATTGTTGAGCCATCTTGGTTTGTTACATCTACCGTAATTTGCTCGTTTTCGTTCATTCCACCTAATTTCAAGAAATATTCTCCTTCAGTTGGGTTTGGATAAACACCAATCTCTGCTTTGATATTACGGCTTTTTGCGAGTGTAAACAACGCACCATTTTTCAAGTCAGTTTCAGCCGAAAGTTTTGAATCTTCCAAAACATCCCAAGTGCCTCTCTTTAAGTAAGCAACATCTTCTAAACCAAATTGGCTATTTACAGAAACGTGTGCCGAACCTTTTACTGATTCTGATTTCAAAGTCCAATATTCGTTTTCGTTGATAGTTTCAAGATTGTCAGAAACTTGACCAGAAATATTTAACGGACTTCTGTATAAATATGAAGCCGAAAGTGTTTGGCTTTCTGAATTACGAGCAACTTTGAAAGAACGGAAGTTTGTACCATCGCCCAAAGGGAATTCAAATGCTTCGTTTCCTTCTTTTTTTACCACACCTTTTACGTGCGAGAAGTCGGAAGCACCATTGTGCTTTGCATCTGCCGAAAATACTAAAGGGTTTGTTGATGAAGATTCGATTACGCCACGACGGAATGAAATTGATTCATTTACACGAACTGGAGTTTCAAGCTTCACATCGTTGTCCAACATTAATTGGCTAAATGAAAGCTCATTTTTGCTTTTGATAAGTTGAGCTCCGTTACCGTCAAAAACTACTATGCCTGTTGATTGAATAGAATTAAGATTTTCTAAGTTTTTTTGGAAGTGAACTTTACCATTATTAGTGATTTTTCCTTCATTTACTACATCAGTATTGAAACTCACAACTGCACCCTCGCTTACGTGGAAGTTTGTGCCATTGACAAACTGTGCATTAACATGGCCAGCCAATAAGCATACGCCAAGTGAGTAGATGATTTTTTTCATAATTAATACGTTTATCTTGTTTTCCTGTTATAAAAGTAAATACTTGTTTTAAGAAGAAAAAACATTCCTCTTAAATTTTATTTAATGGTCAGCAACATTTTTAATGAGAAGATGTTGGGTACTTTAAAAAAAATCAGTACTTTATAAGATAAAGCTAAGCAATTATCGTTCCAGACACAAATTTCTACCAATAATTTTGCTGAGATATAACATTTCTGGGAAATATTTTTTTCTTTAATGGCCAATTAAAAAATAATATGTGGCTTGTGGGGGTCAAAAAACACATTTCTTTGGGAATTTTCTCAATACAGTTTCACTCGATTCACCAAAAATGCCCAAACGATTGCCAAAACAGCCACTATCGAAAATGCAAAAGGTAGATTGACGCTTTTGGAGATAAAGCCAATCAATACTGGCC
>JBKBSS010000157.1:0-7625 GCA_046291385.1 Emticicia sp.
GTTGTCTGACATTTTTCTAATTTTTCAAAATTTAATGCAATAGTTATTCATATAAAAAATAACCTTTACATGGTTTTGAACTATGTAAAGGTTCAAATATTCTAAACATCATCCGAAGACCATTTGTTTTGGTGCTTCTGGCTCAAAACTTTCTTCGATTAGCTTTGTTTCGGCATCGCCCCAGAGAGATTCTAAATCATAAAACTTACGACGGTCTTTTCTGAAAACGTGTACAACCACATCAACGTAGTCGAGCAAAATCCATTCTCGGTTTTGTCGCCCTTCTTGGTGCCAAGGATTAATTTTGGAGGCTTTGAAAACTTCTTCATCTACCGAATCGGCGATGGCAGCGATTTGAGTATCGGTATTACCCGAACATATTACAAAAAAGTCAGTGATGGAATTGTTTACCTTGCGTAAGTCCATAACTACAATGTTGGTCGCTTTTTTTTCTAACATTCCGTGTACTACTAAGCGACTTAACTCCTCACCAGAAAATTCTTTAATTTCTTTCATTCAATCTTATCTTCATTTAATTTTGTGAGCGGTTCGTTTTATTGATGATGAATGGTTAATGATAAATGTTTGATGTAAAACTTTTTGTTTATCATTAAAAGTTCAAAAAAAACGGCTTTCTTTTGAAAGCATACGAACTTCACTAAAAACATTTAACTACCTGTGATTCTTAAAACGCTAAATTACTATAAAGTTGCACAATTTTCAACCCAAAACTTTATTTCTCGGTAAAAATACCATTTATCTGCCAAGTTGTCATTCAACTAACGATATTGCGGCTGAAATAATTCAAACAAAGCGAGTTTTTGATGGAACAATTGTCATAACGGCCGACCAGACGGCGGGGCGTGGGCAACGTGGAAATACTTGGGAGGCTTTGCCCAACCAAAACATTACGGTTTCGACAATTTTGAAACCAGATTTTCTGAATATTGCTCAACAATTTAGGTTAAATATCGCAGTTTCGCTCGGAATTTATGAGTTTTTATGCAAATATTTATCAGACGGACTCGCAATTAAATGGCCCAATGATATTTACGTTGGAAACCGAAAAATGGGTGGCGTTTTGATTGAAAATACCCTTTCGGGAAGTCGAATTGCTTATTCGGTCATTGGTATTGGCTTGAATATCAACCAGTTAAGTTTTTCAAACGATAAAGCAATTTCGTTGAGACTGGCTTCGCAGAAACCAGAGGATTTTGACATTGAAAAGCTGATTGAACAACTCTGTGAATGTATCGAAAAATATTATTTACAGTTGAAGAATGGACACACCGAAGTTCAGAAAAAAAAGTATTTGGAAAGAGTATTTAGAATAAATGAATGGCATCCGTATAAACAAAATGGCGAATGGTTTCTCGGAAAAATAATTGATGTAGCCGAAACTGGTCATTTGATGATGGAAGTAGGCGAAGAAGTAAAAAAGTTTGATTTTAAAGAAATTTCGTTTGTAATTGATTAAAAATATACAGATTTTGAAAACAATCATACTAAATAAACCCCAAGATTTTCAGTTAATTAGTCGAGATTTTGATGACACTTTGACCGAAAATGAAGCTTTATTGAAGATTCACCGAATTGGAATTTGTGGCACGGATTATCATGCGTATCGTGGTCGTCAGCCATTTTTTTCGTATCCACGTGTGCTTGGGCATGAATTAGGGGCGGAAGTGATAGCTTTAGGAAGTGGAGCAGGAGCGAACGGAATCAAAATCGGTGATAAAGTTTCGGTTGAACCTTATCTCAATTGTGGCGTTTGTCAACCTTGCCAAAATGGTAAGATGAATTGCTGCGAAAATCTAAAAGTTTTGGGTGTACATATTGATGGTGGCATGGCAGAATATTTGAAAGTGCCTGTAAGTAAGCTACATAAATCAGATATTTTACAATATGAGCAACTGGCTTTGGTCGAAACTTTAGGGATTGGCTCGCACGCTGTTCAACGTGCTGACGTGACTAAAAACGATATTGTACTGGTGATAGGAGCGGGGCCAATTGGCTTATCGGTTATTCAGTTTGCCAAAATCAACGGAGCAAAAATTGCGGTAATGGATTTTAGTAAACAACGCCTTGATTTTGCCAACGAAGCCATCGGAATTGATGAAAGTATCATTGCCACCGAAGATTTTTCGGCGGATGATTTAAGAAAAATCTTGAAAGGAAATATGCCAACTGTAGTATTTGATGCCACGGGCAATGCACAGTCAATGATGAAGGCGTTTTCGTATGTGGCTTTTGGTGGAAAATTGGTTTATGTTGGACTTTTTCAAGGCGAAGTGACATTTTTTGACCCTGATTTTCATCGCCGAGAAATTACGCTTTTGGCAAGTAGAAATGCCCTTCCTGCTGATTTTAAGCACATTATCTCAAAAATGGAAAGTGGACAAATCAATACAAAAGCTTGGCTGACGCACGAAGCGGCTTTTGATGATTTGCCCACAATCTTTGAAACTTGGCTCGACCCAAAATCAGAAGTGATTAAGGCGATGGCGGTTTTGTAACATCAAAATAGCTTTGTTTTATTGAAACTAAAGGCATATAAGAACATAAAACCATTCCAAAACTGGAGTGGTTTTATGTTGGAAAAAAACTATTTTGAAAATCTTTACCTTATTTCTTTTCTTGCAATTTCACCTAACTCTTGCCAAGTGAGGTCAAAAAAAATCGGCCCGTAAGCATAAGCCGCCGCTTCGTAAGGATTATACATGAAAAGTAATCCAGTTTTTGTAATGGCAATATTAGTGGGTAAAAAGAAAGGATTTCCCCAGAAATAATCTGCTTTATTAAACTCAAAGTCATTGTCTTTGGCAAATTCTTTTTGAGTTTTCTCGAATTTCAGTTCTGCAATTTTCTTTAGAGTCGTTGTATCTGAAACAATATCTGTAAGTTTGAGCAAATCGCCAGTTTGAGCATTGAAATTCAAATAGGTTATGTTAGAATTTCCGTGAGCTCCACCAGTAAATGAATAAACTTGATAATAAATCGAAATCACTTTTGGCGAAATCAACAGCGTATCGCCCGAACCTTCGTAAGACCAGCCCATGAGTGGCATATCATCATTTTCGGCCACTAAATCTTCAAATTCTTTCACAAGGCTTTCAATCGAACCCGATTTTGTTGTTTGCACCGTATCTTCCATGCTAAAAGTTTGGTCTTTTACCATTTGCTCAATTTGAGCATTGATTTTACTAATCACGGCTTCATCGCCACCAACGAGTTTTGGATAACGGATACTAAAATTTGTAACGACTGTATCACCATCTTTTGTGATTTTAGGCGGTGTTTCGAGTTTGTAGGTTACGCTATCAACTTTTATTTCGGCTGGGGAAGTTTTTGTTGTACTTTGGGTCTCGGTTTTACTTTGGCAAGCAGCTAAAACGATTACTGACGCAAATAATAGGAAGAGTTTTTTCATTGGCGAATGTTTATTGTAGTTAAAATTCAAAAGTATTTTTTATAAATCGGGTCGCCGAAGCGATAATACTACAAAATTATTCCCCTTTAGGGACGGTCAGTCGTTACTGAGGGGTATCATACAATGCTACATTCGAGATAATTGGTTTTGCAAAAGCCTCATCAAATACAATTCGGAGTTCTTTGGCGGTTGTTGTTGGGAAATAAACGATTCTTTTATGTCCGATTGTTGTTGCAAAAGTGAGATTTTTCCATTCTCCGTTGATTTTTGCTTGAATATAAAACTTTTTCACTCTCTGACCGTAGCGAATATCTTCTTGCACCACCAAACAATTGAAAGTTTGAGGCTTTGTGAGTGTAATATCGTAAGTATCTTTGCTGAAATTCTTAGTAAAACTTCCCGCAGTCAATAGATTGTTTTTGAAATAAGTATCTCTCATTTTCTTGAAATCCATCAAGGATTTTTCATCATTCTCATGAATCAGTCCACGACTATCGACTGGAATATTCAATAATAAATTTGAACCACGACCAACCGATTTATTCCAAATATTCATCAAATCCTTGTCAGTTTTTACT
Organism: Emticicia sp.; assembly: GCA_046291385.1. Taxonomy (GTDB): domain Bacteria; phylum Bacteroidota; class Bacteroidia; order Cytophagales; family Spirosomataceae; genus Emticicia. Next base: position 4,009 of record JBKBSS010000157.1, read on the forward strand.
TTATTGTCTTCGTTTTTATGATAAAACCAACCCGGACGAATCGAAACATCACATTCAGCAGGAATCCAATGCGTACCTTTTTCGTCACCCACGTTGAGGTGAGCGGGTTTGTCATACGCAGGAAAAAGTTGATTTCCGTTGATGGTTGCCCAGCAAGTTTCGCCTGCAAAACCATTTTCATTTCCTACCCAACGAATATCTGGACCAGCATCGCTAAAAATCAAGGCGTGTGGTTGGTACGTTTTTACGGTTTTGTTAAACAGCGGAAAATCATATACTTGGCGTTTGCCATTTGGCCCTTCGCCGTTTGCACCATCGAACCAGACTTCAAATAAATCACCGTATTGCGTCGTAATTTCCTTGAGCATATTTACATAGACTTGATTATATTCGGGCGTGCCATAAGTTGGGTGATTTCTGTCCCACGGCGAAATATAAAGTCCCATTTTTAGTCCATATTCCTTACAAGCGGCCGATAATTCCTTCAAAATATCGCCTTTGCCAGCCTTCCATTTCGATTCTCTAACAGTGTGTGTCGAGTATTTACTTGGATATAAAGCAAAACCATCGTGGTGTTTGGCGGTCAAGATAATGCCTTTCATGCCAGCGGCTTTGCAGATTTTTGCCCATTGACGGCAATCGAGTTGAGTTGGGTTAAAAATTTCTACTTTTTCTGTGCCATCGCCCCATTCTTTGTCCGTAAAAGCATTCGGGCCAAAGTGAATGAAAGCGTAATATTCCATATTATGCCATTTAACTTGGTCGGCCGATGGCGTTACTCCGTAAGGTTTAGGGCTTTGGGCAAAAAGCCCCGAAGCGTCGGTCGCCCCATCCCAAAATGGGGGAATTAAAAAAAGTAGAAATACAATAGCGAGGATTTTTTTCATTTTAAATTAGATTAAGGTTTGAAGATGTAAAAATAGAAAATGAGGTTAATGATACCTTAACTTTATTTGATTACGAAAAAGAAGTTTTATCCGTAATAAACTTATCGCAAGAATTTTGTCGTATGAACAAATATAAAAAGTATGACTAAAAGTTTAATCTACAATTTCTTCAAAAACTCCTTCACAACCGCCACCGTTTTCTCGGCATCTTCTTCCATTGGCGTATGCCCTAAATTTTTGAAAACTACTAAAGTGTCATTTGGTAAATCTGCGTGAAACTTTTCGCCTACTTCGAGTGGAATTAATAAATCTTTATCGCCCCAAATGATGAGCGTTGGCATTGATAAATCTTTGATTTTGGCGGTTTTATCATCTGTTAAACCTTTATTTCTAAACTCCGACATTCTATCAATAAATGCTTGGCGGTTGCCTTCTCGGAGCGATAATTCAAAATAACGGTCAATCAAAATATCGGTTACTTTGCTTTTATCGGCATAGACGTTTTCTACGCTTTTCTGCACAATTGAGCGAGGCGTTACGTATTTAAGTAAATTTTTTACTAATGGCCAGCCAGCCACTTGAAACGCAATCGGCACTGATTTTGATTTCATGGCGTAGCCTCCCGCATCGACCAAAATCATTTTTGAAACTTTTTCGGGATATTTTACCGCAAAATTCCACGCAATTGAGCCGCCGAGCGAATTTCCTGCAATGATGCACTGTTTTACGCCAAGTTTTGTTAGAAAATCATTGACGAAAGTGGCATAAAATTCCTGTGAGTATTCGCTCGTTGGGTTTGAGCCAGTTAGCCCATAAGCTGGTAAATCCAGTCGGATGATTTTTCGTTCGGTTTTAAGAGCATTTACCCAGCCATCCCAAGTGTGTAGGCTTGCACCAGTTCCGTGTAGCAACACCAACGGAATGCTGTCATTGGCCAGCCCTTCAATTCTATAATGTACCGACATTCCAGCAACTTTGATAAATTTTGAATCGGCATTGGCATATTTATCTTTGAGCGTTCCGAGTGGAATATCACTTTTCCAGTATAAAGCCGAAAGTCCAACGAGGGAAACTAAAATGAAGAGAAAAATATATTTTAAGCCTTTAAGTAGCAGTTTCATAAAATGAGTGTTTTTCTGAAAAATATTAAGCCAAATCTAATATCTTTTTCTTGAAAATTTCAAGTTGTTTCATTTTTTTGTGCAAATTTACAGATAGAATATAACCCGTTAATTACACCTATGGAAATTTCACCTAACAAGACCCTATTAGAATATTTTTATCATTGGGAAGCAACCACCCCTGAAAATACTTATTTACGTCAGCCTTTTGGCGATGATTTCAAAGATTTTACTTTCAAAGAAGCTGGCCGACAAACCCGCAGTTTGGCTGCTTATCTGAAATCGTTGAATCTTCCTGAAAAAAGTAATATTGGATTGGTGTCAAAAAACTGTGCTGAATGGCTCATTGCTGACTTTGCGATTATGATGGCAGGGCATATTTCGGTGCCGTTTTATGCTACTTTAACTGATACTCAAATCAATCAAGTGCTTACGCATAGCGGTTGTGAGGTGCTTTTTGTTGGAAAACTCGACGATTGGGCGGGTATGAAATCGGGGATTCCTGCCAACGTAAAATGTATTTCGTTTCCTACTTATAATCCCGATGCTTCGCATGTGCAGTGGAACGATGTTTTGGCAAAATACGCACCAATGACCGAAAATTACGTACCAAATTTAGCCGATATTTTTACCATAATTTACACTTCTGGCACAACAGGAAATCCAAAAGGTGTAATGTTGAAATACGGTGCAATGGCGAGCGTGATTTACCATACGAAAGATGTAGCAAAATTAGAAACTAAAAACGCTCGTTTTTTCTCATATTTACCACTTTGCCACATTGCCGAACGAAATATCATTGAAGCGGCGGCTGTCACGATGGGTGCAACCATTTATTTTGCCGAAACTCTCGAAAGTTTTGCTAAAAACTTGGCCGCTGCCGAACCAACACATTTCTTGGCCGTTCCACGGATTTGGACAAAATTTCAGTTGGGAATTTTGGGGAAAATGCCCGAAAAGAAACTTAATTTTTTACTGAAAATTCCGATTCTGAGTAGTATTGTGAAGAAAAAAATCAGAAAAGGTTTGGGCTTGGAAAAAGCGGTAGTCATTTTGACGGGTGCTGCTCCGATGCCCGCAACGCTCATAAAATGGTTCAGAAACTTAGGAGTTATTATACAAGAAGCCTACGGAATGACCGAAAACGTGGGGGCGGTTTGTATGATGCCAAAAGAACAAGTGAAAGATGGAACGGTCGGGAAAGTTTACCCAGGAATGGAAGTGAAAATCAGTACAGAAACTGGCGAAATCCTGACTCGTTCAAATTGGAATATGGATGGTTATTATAAAGAACCAGTCCTTACAGCCGAAACTATTGATGCCGATAATTGGATTCACACGGGCGATGTGGGTGAATTAGATGCCGAAAATTACCTAAAAATTACGGGGCGTGTGAAAGAAATGTATAAAACCTCGAAAGGTGAATACGTTGCTCCTGCACAAATTGAATTTGGTTTTGCTGATAATAATTTTATCGAACAAATTTGCGTAGTTGGAAACGATTTGCCGCAACCAATCGGCTTGATAGTATTGTCTGATTTAGGAAAAGCGACTGATAAACAAGTAGTTAGAGAAAGTTTGGAAGCAACGTTAAAAGATGTAAATCCGA